>JAHJUV010000094.1 GCA_018828825.1 Planctomycetota bacterium
AATCAGATAATTAGCTGCTACCAGATAAGCAATGTTGTTGTAAACTGTCGGTTCAAGAACTGGAAGCCCCAGCGTTGCAGCAGAGAAAGCAAAATTCAACCGGCCTGTATGCCTGTCTAAACAGAACAGATAATTATTGTCGGTTAAAATATACAGATGCCCGCCGAGGACGGTTATTTTCTGAATTTTCTCTTTCGGATTCAAGGCGATTGCGTTCTGCCAGGCGGTTTTAAGGCCTGCCTGGTTGAGCAGCTTTTCGCCCACGATGGCTTTGGATTCAGATGGTAAAACAGTTAGGAAAACGAAGACCAACAGCAAGCTTAAACAAAACGTTCTCATTGTCTTTCTCCCTGAAAATTTAGAAAATAATACCAAAACAGCTATTCCACAGAATCGACATAATCAGCAAGACTTGCGCTGTATTGCTGCTCGAACTGTCTCATCTGCTCAATTCGTTCTATGTCATCGTTAATGCGGTTTGCCAGTTTAAAAATATACGGCTTGCCTTCCAGCCGGTTCTTCAAATCCTGATACATCGGTTCCCATTTGCCGCCATAAAGCTGGCTCTTGAGAACTATCAGCATTTTGTGTTCGGCTGAAAGACCTTTGACGAAATCCGCTATTGCGTTTTTGCGTTTCTTTTCGTCGATTTTACCGTGTTTTTCGGTAATTTTAGCCATAATCAACCTGCGTACTTCGTCTATCGGTTACGACGCTCGTTTCGGCTATCGTCTTTACGATTGCGACTGATTTTGCGATTTATTAATTATGTCTTCGACTGATCGAGAATAAGGTCCTTAACTTTCCTGCTCGGCAGATTCAATGCTCCCAGAGCCGTAGCTGCAGACGACCGCAAATCTTCGTTTGTTTCACGGGATTCTACAAGCTGATAAATCTGGTCTATCTGGCCGTCAAGCAGCAGGTTGGCATTGACTTTTGCAGATATTATCAAGGCCTCGAAACTCGAAATCCTGATTTCGATAGAATTTTCCTGTTTCAGGGCGGCCTCGGCAATGGCTCTTTGAGCCTGGGGGCTTGACATATATGCCAATATCTGACAACTGAAGATTTTTAGTTCGTCCCGTTTGTCATCTGTTGCTTTTACAAGAGCATCCAGCGCACCGGCCAAATCGATAACCTTGTTTCGCGTCTCTGCCAATTTTAGCATTGCCTGGGCCGAGCGGAACGCGTAGTTGTCGGCCTTTTCCGCCGGCCAGTTTGTATCGGCCTGGGCGGCAAGTGCTTCTGCAAGGCCTTTTACGACCAGTTCGCTTTCGGCAAATTTTTCAGCAGGCTGTGCCATCGCCAGCGCTATCGCGGCACTGTATCTGACCGCTCTGTTGTTGAACGACAAGGCCTCGATAAGCGGCTGTGAGGTTTGCAGTCTGTACATAAGCGACTTTTCGCCGGCGTTTCTGGCCAGAGCCTCAACTGCACCGAGCGCCACAACAGTGTCGTTGTCTTTTACCGCACGTTCAAGAGCCTGATGAAGATATTCAGCCCCTGCGGTCGTTGCATAAGTCATAGCTTTAGCGTGACCTTGGCCAAAATATTCAGGATATTGGATGTTCTTGCCATCTGTCCGGAAAAAAGCTGCCAGCCACAATGAAATGGCTTGTCCAAAATCCTTGTCGGCACGCAACGCCCATTCACAGGAGCGCATCGCCATTAACTCGTGAAAATATGATTTATCAACGGCTTGGCGCACTAATCTGCCGGCCTGTTTGTCCCAGAACCATATATTTGCGCTGTTTCCGTCAGTTACCGGGGCAAGAGACTCTGCTTTGTAATAGTAGTTATTTGCCGTTGCAAAAAACAGTTCCGCCGCACTTTTGCCGGCGCTTGCCGAATCAATCTGGTTTATCGATTCTTTTGCAAGACCGCGAAGCTGGTCGGAGCTGTCGTTTTCAGCGATATATTTGAGATATCCAAGCGCTTCCGGATAACCGATTTTGCCCAGGGCCTTTATGACTTCACCTTTTACAACGGCGTTGTCCATTGCTAAAGATGCCGTCAGAGGTCTTACCGCGGCTTTGCCAATTTCCGGCAGGGCAGTGGTAATATTGGGAAATTCTTCCCTCCTCTGCTCATCCGCCAGAGCATCGAGCATAAACGGTATCGCGTATTCGCCTGCATTGCGGAGTCTTTCTATGGCGGTATATTTACCGCGAACCGTACTGCTGAGCCTCTTGATTTCCATTGTGATTATTTCGATGTCGCTGCGGCGCATAAACCTGCCTTTTTCGATGATGTCGAGAATCTTCGCCGCAAGGGGGGCAAGTTCAGGATTGTTTGCGTGAACCCGTACGAGAATTGCATAACCTCTCGGATTGTCCTCACTTAATTTGAGCAGCTCCAGCGGGTCGGAATTGCTGTCGATAACCTTCTGTGCGAAACCCGCTGCAAGGTCGAATCGGCCTATTACCGTATAATGAAGAAAATCGTTCCAATCGTCTTCGAGTGATGTTTGGCCCTTGACAATAAGCGGATTAAGTAAAATACACAACCCACAAAACACCAAGACATTTCTGTTCATTTGTACATCTCCAAAGCTATGTTGCCGAGAAAAACAAACGGACAATCAAGACCGTTAAATAACAATTTCAAGCATAACTAATTATAAATTATAAGACTTAACTGTCAATAAAAAAGCCTTTTGAGTGGTTCTCATCCTTTTTTGTTGCACTATCTTGTCTTTTTTATTAGCATTAGAAAAAATATGGATTAGTGAGGAACAATAGCGTTTGAAATTGCTTGCTGTAACAGAACTGTTGTTTAGCCCATTTAAGATAGCATTTCTTATCTTATGGTTTTATCTGTGTATGTATCTGGTTCAGCGTTTTGAATTCAATCCGCTGATAGGCGGTCGTTTAAAGGTCTGGACAAATGTATTAATGCTGTTTGCGGCGCCTGTTGTGCTGCTTTTGGCCTTTACTTACGCGGTTTTTAAGAAGGTCGAAGAGACAGGGGCTTCGGTAGCAGAAGCGGCAGTTACAACGTTTGGTCACGCCATAAGGACGATTAAGCGTACGGCGCTCGGCGGGGCACGGGGCAGCTCTTCAATCATACTTCTTGACCCTTCCGGCAAGAGTATTAACGAGGTTTACGGCGGTCAATCGAAGGATGATAACGCAAAAAAAACCGTAGCTGTTGCAGAACGCCTGATAGGCGATGCGGTTGAACTGCTGGCCAGTGATATACTGATTAATCCTGCCGAAAACCTTGAATATGACATCAGATTCAGGGTTGATGGAGTATTGAGTCCATATAGGGAAATTGACTCAAATATTTGTGGAGCTTTAGTCAACAGTATAAAGGCGATTTCCGGAATGGATATATCGGAAAAACGCAGACCGCAGGACGGCGCTTTTGTCGCGAAAGTGCCTGACGGCACGGTATCATTCCGCGTCGCAAGTGCCGGCATACTGCACGGCGAAAAACTTTCCATAAGGATACTTAATCAGAAACTTGCGCCTCAAACACTGCCCGATGTCGGAATGGATGAACGCACCTGCCGGATTGTCAGGGATGTGTTAAACAGGGAGTCCGGAATGATGCTTCTCTGCGGTCCGACAGGAAGCGGCAAAAGCACCACGCTTTACGCTATGCTCAGGGAAATAGACTTTTATACGAGAAACGTCATTACAATAGAGGACCCTGTCGAATACGTCCTGACCGGCGCCAGCCAGATAGAGGTAAATCCAAAGGCGGATATAACTTTCGCAAAGGCATTACGCAGCATATTAAGGCAGGACCCGGATATTATTTGCGTAGGTGAAATCCGCGACGAAGAAACGGCGTCTATCTCCTTAAAGGCGTCTCAGACAGGCCATCTTGTACTGGCAACTTTGCACAGCAGCAGTAATAGCGCCTCGCTGGTACGTCTTATGGATCTGGGCATCAGTCCTTTGCTGATGGCATCGGGTCTTGACCTTGTAATCTCGCAAAGACTTGTCAGAAAACTTTGTAACAACTGCAAAAAAGTCGCTCGGTTGGATGGGCCGCATAAACAGGCTTTCTTACAGAAAAATATCGACCCCGTCTCGATATATGTCCCGGTAGGCTGCAACAAATGCAGCGATACAGGCTATAAAGGCAGAATCGCGGTCTTTGATATTATGGTTATTGATAACGAAGTGAAAAACAAGATTTCCGAGGGTAAAATAACCATCGCAGGCAGTACAAAGGACGACCAGCAGATGAGATCCAACCTGCAGAAACAGGCGATGAAACTTGCCGTTGCCGGGATTACATCTCTCGATGAAGTAAAGAAAGTTACCTCTCAGGGCTAATATATGATTTCTATAATTATTTCATTAATAGTTGCGGTTTTATTCGGGTTTTGGGGCTACGGCAAAAAGCTTTTCCCGGTCTGGGCATTTGCGTTTAATGTTATTATCGCCGTTTATCTCGGCGTTATGCTTACGCCTGCCATTCTCAAACCGGCAGGGGAGATGCTGAAATTCCTCGGCGCATATACCAATGTTACGGTTATGCTGGCAGCAGCGATTATTTATTTTGTTATAGCTCAATTTCTGAGCACTAAATACCTGACAGGGGGGGTGTTGAAAAAGTCACACAAATTTTCCCTAAGCAGCTATTCTCGAAATTACAAAATCTTTCCGCCATTGCAACAAAACACGGCTGTAAATTAATTCCATTAAGCCAAAATCGCTTCGATGTCTGTTTTTGTTACGCA
>JAHJUV010000095.1 GCA_018828825.1 Planctomycetota bacterium
TGGGCGGCAAGTAGAAGATTTTTGCTCGCCGGCAAGGAAGACAAATCAGCTTTATCAATAGATAAAGTGGCTTTTGTCTGACACAGACCGGCGACAAAAAGATTCGCTCTGCCGCCAAAATGAATTTTTAGAGGTATCCTTTAGTATACAATTGCTGCGTAGCCGACGCTTTCTTTGCTTGTTTGGTTGAATTTTCTTTCCATAACCTCGTTGCTGTGCGTATGGGCCAAAAGCAATCCTTTTGTTTTACCGAGCGCTTTTGCAGCGGCAATTGTCGCCGCCGCGGCGCCGGGACCGCAGGCGCTCTGGCTCTGCATCGATTCGTTTAGTACCCTCTCGGCCCTCATCTCAATCGCAAGGTCGATAAAAGCGCGGTCGTTGACATCTTTTGCCCATTTAATTCCCGCCTCGCCGTTGCCCTGCGGATTAAAGCCGTAGCGTGGGCCGTAATGCGTCAGGTCCGTCGAGCCGATGCATACGATTTTCTTATCGGATGCCGATTTTATACACTCTGCCACATCGATTCCGAGCTTAACGGCATACTCGGCAGGGGAGGTCATTATGGGAACGATTTTGGCCTTCTTGAAAATGTATTGAATGAACGGCACCTGTACCTCGATACTGTGTTCGTATTTATGCACTTCGCAATTTGCCTGTGCGCCTTTGCTTTTTTCTGTAATCGCCGCCGCCAGCTCCTCGTCGATTTTTATCTCGCCCAGCGGCGTAAACCAGCTTCCCTTATCATAGACCGCCGCTTCCGAACCGAAATGGCTGTGCGTCGCTCCGAATATGACGAAGGTATCGACGTTTTTGTTTGCCTTTTCTATCGCTTTAAATACCATCCCCGCCAGGTCCCCGCTGAACGTCCAGCCTGCGTGCGGAACAAGACCTGCGACGATTTTTTCGGGTAATTTGCCTGTTACGGGCCCCTCGGTAATGCAATCGGCAATTTCGGAACGGCATTGTTTTTCTGTGCCGGGGTAAAATTGGCCGGCCACAATGGGTTTTCTCGCTGCCATAATTATTTTCTCCACACTTGCATAATAGCAATTAAATAATTATTATATTATACTGCTTTGGATACGAATAATAAAAATATTTTTTATACAGTGTAAATCCGTGTTAATCCGTGTCTTAATATAGTCCGTGTTAGTCAGTGTCTAAGGGAAAATGCGATGGCTGAAAAAAACAAAATCGTAGCGGTTGTAATGGGTTCTGACAGCGATATGCCTGTTATGAAGGCCTGTATCGACAAGTTGAAGGATTTCGGTATTGACCCTGTGGTGCGTATTATCTCGGCGCACAGAACGCCGGATATCGCCGCCGATTTCGCCGACAATGCCGCCAAAAACGGCATAAAGGTGATTATCGCTGCCGCCGGTATGGCCGCTCACCTGGCCGGCGCATTGGCCGCAAGGACAACCTTGCCGATTATCGGCGTCCCGCTTTGTGCTTCTGAATCGCCGGCGGGTATCGATGCGTTATTAAGTACCGTCCAGATGCCGCCGGGCGTTCCAGTAGCGTCTATGGCGATTGGAAAAGCAGGCGCGATAAACGCCGCTGTTTTCGCCGTACAGATTCTTGCGCTGGCCGATGAAAAAATTGCCGCAAAACTCGCCGATTTCAGAAAGGCCCAGCGCCAAAAGGTAATCGAAAAGGATTCCGCTGTCTGATTTTAAAATTTCAGATTGTTGAATGAAAAAGGGGAAATGAAAAACAGAAAATTATTTCTGTTCTTATCACCATTGGTCAAATTGAAGATATTTATTAAGCAAATTAAATTATAAAACAAGGAAGGCGATTATGACTCTCTTTATTGCAAGTATTCTTGTTGCGCTGTGCGTTTCTTTTTTCTGTTCACTGCTCGAGGCAACCGTCTTGAGCCTGACCCCGACCCAGATAGCTGTGATTTCCTCCAAACGGCCGATGCTCGGCAAAATCTGGCAGGGCTTCAAGGCAAATATCGAAAGGCCCATAGCTGTCATTCTGCTCCTGAATACCGCTGCTATTTCAATCGGTGCCTCCGTCGCCGGTGCACAATTTAACAAACTTTTCGGAAGCAGGTGGATTATCCTGTTTTCGATATTCTTCACATTTATTATGCTTCAATTCTCTGAAATCCTCCCCAAAACGTTGGGTGTCCGGTTCAACCGGAAATTAGCCGCCTTCATCGCTTTGCCGTTGAGCGCAAGCATTAAAATCCTCACGCCGGTGATAAAATTGATTAATTGGATTAACAGTCCTTTCGAAGCAAAGGGCTCCGCCGCCGCGGGCATCGCGACAGCGGACGAAATCGCTGCTATGGCCGGCTTGAGCAGACTCTCCAACCATATAGATTTTCAGCAGGAACGCATTATCAAAGGTGCGTGCCGTTTAGCGGGCTTGACTGTACAGCAGGTTATGATTCCGATTGAACACGTGACCTTTCTTTCAACATCTCAGACACCCCCGCAGGCCGTTACATCATCGCACTCCGATTTACATACACGCTATCCGGTTTGCCAGGACAATGACCGTAATATCGTCGTAGGTTATGTGAATTTCAAGGAAATGATTTCATTTATGGAAACTCATCCGGCCGATTCGTCTTTTATAGGGATAATTCGGCCGGTACATTTTACAATGCCCGCCGATTCTGCCGCCGACCTGATGAAGACATTTATGGCCCAGCATGTTCATATATCTATTGTTCGCGACAAAGACGGAAAGACCCTCGGAATGGTAACTCTCGAAGATGTCGTTGAAGAGCTCATCGGCGAACTCGAAGATGAATTTGACCGTCTGCCGCGTATGTTTCACGCACTCAGCGGCGGAATCTGGATGGTTGGCGGCGGAATGCATATGGCCGAATTATCCAGCCAAATGCAAACACCTCTCTCTGATTCGCAGGAAACACTTTCTGCCTGGCTCTCCGGAAAACTTGGACATGCTCCCAAACTCGGAGATGTTTATAGCCAGGACCAAATGGAATTTACTGTCCGCAGATTGCGCAGGGGAAAAGCTTTCGAAGTCGCCATCAGACGTTTGGACTAATTTTAACCCCCGGACCTTTACCCGCCGTAGGCGGGTGTGCCGGGGGTCTTTTTATTTATTCATAGTATGGATGTTGTAAGGTAAAAACATGTATCTGGATAAAAACAGCCTTTTCTTCGGATATCCAGCATCTTTGACCAGGAAGGTATTTCGTAAATTAGAGTTTGGCTATGCCGATGAGCAATTTTTTTCTCATCATATGGGAATTAATCAAGCGGAGGCTGCTATATTGATTATAACCTGTTTCAAAACTGCCTTAACGTAATTAAGATACAAGCGATATGAAAGAAGCCCTGATAAACAGTAAGCTTTCTATCCCAACAGACAACAAGTGTACGGAAGTTTTGCAGCCATGCAAAAGTCCGCTCAACCGTCCATCTACGCTTGTATCGCCGCAATTTGCGGCCATCCTGATATTTCTTTTTCTTATTATTACTCCGGTACGGGCATATCAATTCGATGCCACGCTCGGCCAATCTTTCACGAAGCGGGTCGCTGTCATATCCCTTATCGGCAACGATCCTTTTCGGGTTTTTTCTGGGACGACCACGTCCTCGTCTTGGCACGGCGATCTTCTCAATAGTCGGCTCCAACAACTTTATCTCACTCGGCGAGGCTGCTTTGACAAGAGAATTATAAAAAGCCGATGACGGGACTTGAACCCACAACCTCGGCTTTACGAAAGCCGTGCTCTACCGTTGAGCTACATCGGCGTAAAAAAGAAGTAAGGAAACAAGGATGCAAGGAATGGCTTCGCCGTTTTTCCTTATTTCCTTACCTCTTTAGTTCCTTGCTTCTTCATCTGAATATAACCCGTCTGGCGAATATTGTAAAGCAAAAGCCTTTTATCATCATTTGCTGCAAATGTTTATAATGTTCTTGATAGTTCTTCAAAATGTGTTATAAAAATTTGGCACAACAAATGAACCGGTTTTATAATCATTTATTAAAAAAGGACTTATAATAAATCATACTGCTTTACGATAGCGAAAATCCGCAAATAATTAAAAACAGATTCAGCTAATAAATAAGGAGTAAATGCAAATGTCAAAAGCTGATATTGGACTTATTGGTCTTGCGGTAATGGGTGAGAATCTCATCCTCAATATGGAAAGCAAAGGTTTTACCGTTGCCTGTTTTAATCGTACCGTTTCGAAAGTCGATAACTTTATAAACGGCAGGGCAAAGGGCAAAAATATAATCGGCTGTCATTCAATCGAAGAGCTTTGCGCAAAGGTTAAAACGCCGCGCAAAGTGATGCTGATGATAAAAGCAGGTCAGGCCGTCGACGATTTTATCGAGTTATTACTGCCGCATCTTGAAAACGGCGATATTATTATTGACGGCGGCAACAGTCATTTCCCGGATACTACCCGCAGGACGAAATATGTCGAAAGCAAAGGCAAACTTTATATCGGCACCGGCGTTTCCGGCGGCGAAGAGGGCGCTTTGACAGGCCCATCTATTATGCCGGGCGGCTCTCCGGCGGCGTGGATTTCCATAAAACCGATATTCCAGAAAATTGCCGCTCATACCGCAGATGGCGAACCCTGCTGCGACTGGGTCGGCGAAAACGGCGCAGGTCATTTTGTGAAAATGGTCCACAACGGTATCGAATACGGCGATATGCAGATGATTTGCGAAACATATCAAATGATGAAGCAGGGCCTTGGGATGACAAACGACGAGATGCACAAGGTTCTTGCCGAATGGAACAAAGGCGAACTCGATTCGTACTTAATCGAAATTACCCGCGATATTCTCGGCTATAAAGACGAGCAGGGCAATGAGGTTGTCGATTTAATTCTCGATACGGCAGGGCAGAAGGGCACGGGAAAATGGGCCGCTATCGCCGCTCTCGATGCAGGCCAGCCGCTGACGCTTATCGGCGAAGCCGTGTTCGCAAGATGTCTGTCGGCACTGAAGGAAGAACGCGTCGAGGCTTCGAAAATACTTGCCGGCCCTTCAAAACCGTTCAAAGGTGACAAGGCAAAAATGGCAGATGATTTGAGCAAGGCGCTCTACGCATCGAAAATCGTCAGCTATGCCCAGGGCTATCAGCTTATGAGAGCTGTCGCGAAAGAATCCGGCTGGAATCTTAACTACGGCAGAATCGCTCTTATGTGGCGGGGCGGCTGCATTATCCGTTCAGCGTTCCTATGCAAGATAAAGGATGCGTTCAGGAAAGACCCGGAGCTTGTGAACCTGCTGCTCGAGCCGTTCTTCAAACGCGCGGTCAAGAAATCGCAAAGTTCGTGGAGAAGGGTTGTCAGGGCGGCCGTTGATTTGGGTGTCCCGATGCCGGCGATTAGTGCGGCCCTGGCTTATTATGATGGCTATCGTACCGAGAGACTGCCGGCAAATCTGCTGCAGGCCCTGAGAGATTACTTCGGCGCTCATACTTACGAAAGAGTCGATAAGGCTCGCGGCGAGTTTTTCCATACAAACTGGACAGGCCGCGGCGGCACAACAAGTGCATCCACTTATACAGTGTAAGAATAAAGATATTTTCTATTTTTAGATGATAAGGATATCATATGATTAAGGAGATTACGGTAAAGAAGCTTAACACTGCGAGTTTCATCAGCCAAAAGGTCAGGGAAATACAAAAAGCTGTCGGCGGCGGAACGGCGATTAACGCTTTATCAGGCGGCGTCGATTCATCCGTTGTTACAATGCTCGGCCACAAGGCTCTGGGAAAACGGCTTAAAACCGTTTTTGTCCAGAACGGTCTTATGCGGGAGGGTGAACCGCAGCGTGTGGCAGCTCTTTTCAGAAAACTGGGCGTAAAAGTCGAAATAGTCAATGCCCGAAAAGAGTTTTTTGCAGCCCTTAAGGGAATAACAGACCCCGAAGAAAAACGCGAAGCCATTACCCAGACATTCTACAAAAAAGTGTTTGGACGCATTATCAAAAAAAGCAAAGCGAAATTTCTCCTTCAGGGTACAATTCTTACCGATGTCGATGAAACTATCGCGGGTATTAAACGCCAGCACAACGTTTTCGAACAGCTTGGCATTGACCCGCAAAAGGCCTTTGGCTACCGTATTCTTGAACCTCTGATTCAGCTTCGCAAGGACGGCGTAAGAAAAGTCGGCAAGGCAATTGGACTGCCGGCAGAACTTTTTGAGCGGATTCCGTTCCCTGGGCCGGCACTATCGGCTCGTGTAATAGGAGAAGCAACGCCGCAGCGTATTGAAACCGTTCGCAAGGCAACAGCTCTTGTTGAGAGGCTGCTTAAAGGTACAAAGGCATTTCAATATATGGCCATCCTCCACGAAGACCGTGTAACGGGTATGCGAAACGGCAAACGTGATTTCGGCCAGCAAATTGAAATTCGCTGCTGGGACAGCGTCGATGCGAGAGTTGCAACACCGACAAATCTTTCATTTAAAACCCTGCGGAAACTTTCCGATGAAATCATCCGCAGCGTTCCGGGCATAGTCAGCGTTACGTATAATATCGCTACAAAGCCGCCTTCAACAATAGAAGCGGTTTAATTATCCGAGTTTTAAAATAAAAGCCCATATTCGGGATTGCCGAATATGGGCTTTTATTTTCCATATTTATTTTTAAACGTCAATCCCAATATGTATCATCCTCAACAAATGCTATATAATGTATCAAACTTGGATAAGATTCCCTGACGACAGTGCCGGACACTTCATAAATGCGAGGGCCATCGGTACGAATCGTCAGAATGTCCCCCATCCAGTCATTTTTTCCAACTACATATTCACTAATAGGAGGTTTATTTTCCAGCAAGCATTCTGCATCTATTAACGTCCCGTTATCGCTAAACTGGATTTTTTTATACTTTCCGAACAGGTCGCGTACGCTGACATCAAGCCTGTTGAGAATATCCGTAATTTCCTTTGGAGGCGGCCCGTTCCATTCTTCGCACTTTGCCCTTTCCCGAAGTACAATCTCGGCTGATTTCCATGCTTCATTTATGGAAAGCCCCATTTTGGCGGTGATTTCCCTATCCACCTGTTTCCCGATAGCATCTATAAGTTTTTTATTTTTGATAACAGAAAAAATCCGCCTGACTGTCCATATAAACAGCCATACCAACATCATTACCAAGGCGATATTAATCGCCCATAGCATTACTGTTAATATGGTATAAATCGTCCACATAATTTTTTTTAAGGAATTTAAATTAGCAGCAAATTCTCTCCAACTCTAAATTCTATTATTTCCTGTATAATAGTATTCATTTATATTACCTGCATCAATCGCCTGTTTTAAACAAGACGAGCAATTTCGATTTTAGCACCCTTGATTTTTTCAGATTCTAAAAGTCTCCAAAATTTGGGAGAAATGAGCATCACACGTCTGGGGCGAAGCAGACCTCTGCGTGCCCCAACA
>JAHJUV010000096.1 GCA_018828825.1 Planctomycetota bacterium
GATATTATTGCCGTTAACAAGCCGGCAGGGTTGAATGTTACAAATGACCGCGGCAGCAGTGAAAATCTCATAAACTTTTTGCAAAAACAGACTGACGAAGAAGATTTAAGTATTATTCATCGGCTGGACAAGGACACAAGCGGCGTAATATTGCTGGCGAAAAATGAAGACGCTCAAACCCGTTTTTGCGGCCTGTTCGAGGAATCAAAGGTTAAAAAAACATACCTTGCTCTCGTGGCCGGCAGTCCACAAGGCCAGACAGGTCAAATCAATGTCCCTGTTATGCAAAGCAAAAAAGGCCCGTGTAAAATGGAAGTTGCCGTCAAAAAGGGAAAAGATGCCAAAACACGCTGGGAATTATTGGCCGATTTCGGGAGCGTAAGCCTCCTTGCAGCGGTGCCGATAACCGACAGGACGCATCAGATAAGGGTTCATTTTCAGCACGAAGGTTTCCCGCTTGCCATTGACCCGCTGTATGGGGAAAATACGCCACTGATGCTTTCGAATTTCAAATCGGGTTACAGGCTTTCCAAAGATGCCGAGGAGATACCGCTGATAGAAAGACTTACTCTTTGTGCGTATGAGATGGAAATTGAGGACCATCGTTTTATTGCACCGCTCGAAAAGAAATTCAAGGCGGCAGTCAAAATGCTCACCAAATACAACCCTAAAGGCCCTGAAGCATTTTTAAATGACCAGAACTTTCAGAAACTTTTGAACTCCGAGCCGCTTGAGCTCCATATATAAGAACTGACTGATTTTTGCTTGCCTATTCGATATTTTTACGGTAATTTACTGTTTTCACAGGGCCTAAAACTATGTCTGAAAAAACCATAAAAATAGGAATCGTCGGTTTCGGCACGGTAGGCAGCGGGGTCGCCAAGATTCTGCTTGAAGACGCAGACCACATCAAGGCAAGGACAGGCATAAAACTTGAGCTTGCGAAGGTTGTGGATATCGACACAAAGAAAGAGCGTCCCGTAAAACTGCCAGACGGAATCCTTACCAGCGATTTAAACAGTCTCCTTAACGATAAGGATATTCAAATCGGTATAGAGCTCATCGGCGGAACGACGATTGCCAGGGAAATCCAGTTGAAAATGCTCGCCGCCGGCAAAGATGTGATTACCGCCAATAAGGCGCTGTTGGCCAAGCACGGCAGCGAACTTTACGCCGCCGCACATAAAGCCGATAAGTGCATCGCTTTCGAGGCAAGTTGCGCAGGTGGAATCCCGATAATTTCAGCTATCCGAACAGGCCTGGCAGCCAACAGGATAAAGGCAATTTACGGAATATTAAACGGAACTTGTAATTATATCCTTTCGAATATGACAAAGAAGGACGAGAGTTTTAAGGCTGCGCTGAAGCAGGCACAGAACAAAGGCTACGCAGAGGCAGACCCAACGCTGGACATCAACGGACACGACAGCGCACATAAACTCGCGATTCTGGCGTCAATCAGTTTCAGTTGTGAGATTCTGCCCAGCGATATTTTCATCGAAGGTATCGAAAACATCGATATAGTCGATATCCGCTACGGCAGGGAAATGGGCTATACCTTGAAACTTCTGGCAATCGGTCAGAAAAACGAGGATGGCAAAATTTTCCTGCGGGTTCACCCATCGTTTATATCCAGCGATAACGCCCTTGCGAGAGTCGATGGGCCTTTTAATGCCGTGAGCATATTCGGCCATGCGGTTGGCCAGACGATGTTCTACGGCCGCGGCGCCGGTATGATGCCGACCGCTTCAGCTATCGTGGCCGATATTATCGAAGTGGCAATGGGCAACTCTAAAAAACTCTTCAAACATCTGTCCCTCGAACCGAGAAACAAGGTCGCCGGTCTTATCGGCAAAATTGACGAGCTTACGAGCAGATTTTATATAAAGCTGCGGGTTTCGGACAAGCCCGGCGTGTTCGCCCAAATCTGCACCGTTCTCGCCAAACACGAAATAAGCCTTTCCGGCGTTCTCCAGCACGAAGAGCACAACACAGCCAATGTTGTACCGGCGATTGTGATAACCCACCTGACACAGCAGAAAAAGATAACAGCAGCGCTGACCGATTTGGCGAATCTGGAAATAGTTAAAGAAAAACCTGTATGTATAAGAATAGTCGATATACCACAGGACAGCGATTAATGAATCCCGCACCTTTTAAATATTCAATATTTCATATACACCTTTCAAAAAATTCAGAAAGTAATAGTTTTTATAAAGATAGACCTTTTAAAAATAGAATAAAAAAAGGTGCGGGATGAAATATGTGATAATAGTTCCGGACGGCGCAGCGGATGAGCCAATCGAGAAGTTTGGCGGCAAAACGATATTTGAGGCGGCCGAGATTCCTAACATCGACAAGATAAGCCGGAGCGGCAGACTGGGATTAGTCCAGACGGTGGCTGAAAAGATGTCTCCCGGCAGCGATGTCGCGATGATGAGCCTACTGGGCTACGACCCACAAAGATATTACACCGGCAGAGCGCCGATTGAAGCAGTCGCGATGAATATTCCGCTTGAGCCGACCGACTGGGTATTCAGGTGCAATCTCGTAACGATTGCCGACGAGCAAATGGCCGACCACAGCGCAGGCCACATATCCAGCACAGAAGGCGCGAAAATAGTTGAGGACCTAAATAGGGTGCTCGGCAGCAAGAACATAAAGTTTTATCCAGGCGTCAGTTACAGGCATCTTTGCGTTATAAAAGATGTGGATTTTGACGTTTATACCGAACCGCCGCACGACATAATAGGTCAGCAAATAAATAAAAATCTGCCCCGCGGCAAAAATGCCGAAATGCTCGTCGATATGATGGCTCGGTCGAGACAATTGCTCGCCGACCACGAAATCAATAAAATCCGGCGGGATTTGGGCGAAAACCCGGTAAGTTCCATCTGGCTCTGGGGACAGGGCAAAAAAGCCGCGATGGACAGCTTCGAGAACAGGTTCGGCCTTAAAGGTGTCGCAATAACCGCGGTTGACCTTGTCAGAGGACTTGCAAAACTGATAGATTTTGACCTTATCAAAGTCGAAGGAGCAACCGGCTTTGTGGATACAAATTATAAAGGAAAGGCCTCTGCCGCAATAGAAGCCCTCGATAAATACGATATTGTCCTTGTGCATATTGAGGGTCCGGACGAGGCTGGCCATGCCGGAAACGCAGATTTAAAGAAAAAAGCAGTCGAACGTATTGACAAATACATAGTCGGGCCTGTATATAATGCCCTGCAAAAATACGAAAGCTGGCGGATTCTGGTTATGCCGGACCATCCGACGCCGGTGAGCAACAAGGCTCATTCCGGCCAGCCCGTACCCTTTGCAATGGCTGGAACCGGAATCGACCCCCTGCTGGACAGCCCCTTTAGCGAAGCTTCGGCGGCACAGTCCGGATTGAAGATTGAAAAAGGGTTCGAATTGATGGAGTACTTTATAAAGAGTTAATTATGAGTAAAAAGAAGAAAATTATCGTACAGAAATTCGGCGGAACATCGGTAGCAACCGCTGAGAAAATCAAAAAAGCGGCTCAAAGAGCTATCGATGAGTTCAAGCGTGGAAAACAGGTTGTTATGGTCGCCTCGGCACGCGGAAAGCAGACCGACGAACTTATCGCCGACGCTATGGAACTCAATCCCAACCCGCCGAAGCGGGAGATGGACCAGCTCTTGAGCACCGGCGAACAGCAGACCGTCTCGCTCGTGGCTATGGCGATTGAGGCTATGGGCTTCAAAGCGATAAGCCTTACCGGCGCACAGGTTGGAATGGTTACCGACAGCGTTCACACTAAGGCAAGAATTAAAAGCATTGACGCCGGAAGAATAAAGAAACATCTAAACGCAGGCAATATCGTTATCGTTGCCGGGTTCCAGGGCATAGACGAAAATGAAAATATTACGACCCTGGGCAGGGGCGGTTCGGATACAAGCGCCGTCGCACTGGCCGCGGCTTTGAAAGCGGACACGTGCGATATTTATACCGACGTTGACGGCGTATATACGACCGACCCGCGAATATTCAAAAAGGCCGTAAAACTCGAACAAATTAGTTATGATGAAGTCCTCGAAATGGCAAGTCTCGGCGCAGGAGTCCTGCACGGCCGTTCGATTGAGTTCGGCAAAAAATACGACGTAACCATACACGTCAGAAGCAGTCTGTCAGGCAAAAAAGGAACTTTAATTACTCATGAGGTACCAAAAATGGAAGGTATACTTGTATCAGGAGCGACAATTGAAAAAAAACTTGCGAAAGTAAGTATGATAGGTGTCTCCAACAAACCCGGCAACGCCGCAAAAGTCTTTGCGCATCTTGCCAAGGCGAAAGTCAGCGTCAACGACATCATTCAGACTGAAGTCAGCAAGCAAAAGGCAAATATTTCCTTCACAGTAAGCAAAAATGATTTTAACGATACAAAAAAAGCCGTCGAGAAAATCAAGGGCAAAGTCGGTTGCGATAATGTTTTCTACCGTGACGACATCGCAGAAGTTTCCATAATCGGCGTAGGGATGAGGACTCACTACGGCGTCGCCAATATGATGTTCAGCACACTGGCAAAGGGAAAAATCAATATTGACTCGATAACCACGAGCGAAATCCGCATAAGCTGTATCGTCGATAAGGGCCAGGCCGAAAAGGCCCTTAACAGCATATGCAAAGTTTTTGAACTCGATAAGCCGGTAAATAAACGAAGTTACGTTAAATAAAAATAGCCACAAAGGCACAAAGACACCAAGTTTTTAATATATAATTATTTTTTCTTCGTGCCTTCGTGGCTTAGTGGCTAATGTGAAAAATAGAAAAATAAAATATGCACAAAGCCGATTGCAGCGGAATATCCTGCTGCTGTCGGCTTTTTTATTGCTTTCAGCCGTTGTATGGCTCGACAGAAACGTCATTCACCACAATAAACCTGCCGCTAACGAACAAAAAACAAGTATCAGCGACTGGGACAAATATGACGGAAAAAGTTTTACCGTAGTAAAAGTCGTTGACGGCGACACTATCGATATAAATATTCCCGACGGTAAATATGATCATACACGGATAAGGCTCTGGGGCGTTGATACGCCAGAGACCAAAAACACTAAACTCGACGTTATGTACTTTGGACCTGAAGCTACTGAGTTTACAACGAAATTGTCCCTTGAAAAACAGGTTGCGGTCTATCTTGATGATGGAAACAATACAAGAGGTAAATACGGCAGATTATTAGCTTATGTTAAGCTTCCTGACGGCGAATTCCTGAATGAAGCGCTGCTGAGCGAAGGTTTTGCTTATGCTGATACACGTTTTGAGCATAGTCAATTTGAAAAGTATATCCAGCTCGAAGAGACTGCAAGAAAAGAGAAAAAAGGACTGTGGGAAAAAGTTACACCCGACCAAATGCCCCAGTGGCGAAGAATAGCCACAAAGGCTCAAAGACACAAAGTTTTTAAGTATATATTTATTTTTTTAGTGCTTTCGTGTCTTGGTGGCTAAAATAAATTAGCTGCGAAAAAAACTTGCTTTTCCTTCTGGTTTAAAGATATACTGCTTCTTTATTATAATGGAAATAAGTATGGTGTCCCCAGATTAGACCCCAGATTTTCCACAAGACCATGAACAATGCTGAAAAACAACTTATACACTTACAGTTTTTTATCGATTAGATCCCAAGCATTTAAGTATTTTGAGTAATCGAATGCCCAACACTTATCTTTATCTTCACGTACGGATTTTTTCTCCCTAACTTCATGTAATTTACCATTATCTTCAAATCTAAAGTAAAAGTCGTAGGTGCCATTTTTGTTGGCTTTTTTACACTCAATTCTTCTCAACAACTCTTCCGTGGGTATAATAACAAAGTGTATTACGAATTTGTTTTTTTTCTTTGTATTGGCCAAATATCCTGGAAGGTAAGTAACAAATACGTAAAAATTAACCCTGTTTTTGTTTTTATCAAAGTTCTTTTTGGTTTCCTGATGCCAAGTGGAACCAAAGTCCTCAAAGTATCGGCTTTCTTTAATCTGGAAAGACACATAATTTTTGAAGCCTTTTGTCATCGCAAGTAAATCAATCCCTGTATCCTTAATAGGAAAATACAGATCTAACTGACTTTTAAACTTCTGGTACAATTTGTCAGCAAAGATCGTCTCACCAGGATTAAAAGCCCAAAAATTCTTAATCGCCATTCGTGCCTCCTTTCAATAATCAATAGTCAAATAAAGTAGCATCACTTCGCCGATTTATACCTACAGGCCATTTCACAACCTCAAAAATAGCCGTTTTTGATACTGATAATGCGGCTCTGGGATGTTATGAAATGGCTTCTAGTCAAACTTCCTTTCCTCGGCACTGGCTTTTTCAAAAAACTATATGCCAAAATGGTATAAAAAAACAAAACTAGAAACTCAAATCTATTGTATATTATATTCCTTTATTTTTCGATAAAGTGTTCTTTCGCCGATGCCGAGGAGTTTTGCGGCTTTTTCGCGGTTATTTTGCGTTTTAGCCAATGTATCGATAATGGCCTGTTTTTCAAGGTCGCCGAGCGAAACGCCGCCTTTTACCTGTCCGGCCAATTGCCTTACCTGATAAATTTCGGCAGGTATATCCTTTACATCGAGTTTTTCCGAGTCGCTCATTACAACCATTGACCTGATACAGTTTTTCAACTGTCTGATATTGCCTGGCCAGTCGTAAGTCTTGAGAATATTTAATGCATTATCAGAAATAGTCTTCTTCGGCGTCCCCAATTCATCAGTCGCCTGTGTTAAAAAGTAATCGGCAAGCTGGGCAATGTCTTCTGCCCTATCCCGCAGCGGCGGAACGGTAACGCTAACGCCTTTAATCCTGAAATAAAGGTCCTGTCTGAATTTGCCCTGTTCGACCAGCTTGTCAAGGTCATGATTTGTAGCGCTGATAACGCGGACATTGACAACAGTGGATTTGTTCGAACCGACCGGCACGATAATCCCGTCTTCGAGTACCCTTAAAAGTTTCGCCTGCATCGCAAGCGGCATATCGCCTATTTCATCGAGAAAGAGTGTGCCTTTGTCGGCGACTTCGAACAGTCCCTTTCGAGTTTCCGTCGCTCCCGTAAATGCGCCCCTCGAATGGCCGAACAGTTCGCTCTCCAGCAGCGATTCGGTAAAACCAGCACAATTTATGGGCTTAAATGCGTTATTTCTTCGCAGAGAATTTTCATGAATCGCCTGGGCAAGCAGTTCCTTACCCGTGCCTGATTCGCCTTCTATCAGAACGGTTATATTAGTTGGCGCGACCCGTTCAAGAACGGCCAATACGGACCGCATCTCACCGCTTTTGCCGATTACCCCGTCAAATTTGAAACCATCGCTGCGACCTGCGGCACCGTGGGCAGTTAAAAACTTTTTCAATGCCCTTTCCGTCATCGCGCGAAGCTGGTCTATATCGATAGGCTTGACCAGATAATCGAACGCCCCTTCTCGCATCGCCTCTTTGCAGGTGTCTATCGTAGCGTAGGCGGTAATAAGAATAACATCGCTATTGGGATTTTGTTCCTTTGCAGTCTTTAAAATATCAATTCCGTTAATTTTATCGTCGCCGAGATTCAAGTCGGTTATCACAATATCGATATGCTTGGTGCTGAGCAGCTCGACGGCATTTTTCGCGTCATAGACAGCGATAGTTTCGCCGCCGCTTTGCGAAAGCGCCTCGGCCAGAACATCCGCGTGTCCGGCTTCATCGTCAATAATCAGTATCGCAGGTTTTTCCGCCATATTATTTTGTTTCCAGAGGCAGCTGAATAGTAAACGAGCTGCCTTTTTGCACTATGCTGTCAACCCTTATCGAGCCGTTATGGGCCTCTATGATTTTTCTCGACGTCGAAAGTCCCAATCCGCTGCCGCCGGGTTTTGTGGAATAATAAGCATCGAAAATCTTGTTCACATTTTCCGGCTCAATTCCTTTGCCCGTATCGCTAACAATAACTACCGCATTGGGACCGTTTTTCTGAGTTCTTATCATCAGCTCTCCGCCATCAGGCATCGCCTGCTGAGCATTGATGAAAAGATTAAGCAGTACCTGTTTTAACATATCGCCGTCCGCCTTGCAAATCAACTGTCCGCTGTCCAAAGAAACTCTAAGTGTAATTGAACGGCCTGTTGCCTGCGGTGAATAAAAATCCGTCATATCCGTTACAAGCTGGTTAATATCCACAGAGACGGGATGCAGTTCGGTCTTTCGTATATATCGCAGAAAATCTTCGAAAATTTGTTCCAGCCGGTCAGTCTCTTTGCGGACAATATCGATTTTCCTGGCGGCCCTTGCAGGGTTGGCCTCTTTGGAGGCAAGTTCCTCGCTTATCAATTTGAGATTGACTTTGATAATCGAAAGAGGGTTCTTTATCTCGTGAGCCAGTCCACCCGTAAGCCGGCTTAGCTCCTCAAGTTCCGACACTTTCGGGGTTTGCCGCTGCGCATTTTTTCTGCGATCATACAACATACAGTTTAGAACAGCCCGCCGCAGGCGGATAAAATTACCGGAATTGGCCGCAAAAACCCTACTCTTTTGCCTGTCCTTCAGTTTCAGATTCAGGTTTGGCTTCAGGTTTAGGTTTAGCTTCAGATTCAGCTTTCATTTGAGCAAGAGCAGCCTTCCTTGAAAGTTTGAACCTGCCCTGGTCGTCAATAGAAAGAAGTTTAACCGGTATTTCATCGCCGATTTTAAGGATACTATCAACATTTTTAACGAAGCCGTCGGCCAGTTCGCTTATATGGCAAAGACCTTCGATGCCCGGTATAATTTCGACAAACGCTCCGAAGTCTTTTATCGAAACGACTTTCGCTTTTGGATAAATACGGCCGACAGTCGGCGATTCCGTCATCGCCTGAATGAGTTCCCCGGCTTCCATATGACCCTCGCCGCCTACGCAGCTTATATAAACCGTGCCATCCTCTTCGATTTCTATCTTTGTGCCGGTCTTTTCCTGAAGGGCTTTTATGTTTTTCCCGCCCGGGCCGATTAACTTGCCGATAAATTTCGGGTCGATTTCAATGCTCGTAAGTTTCGGGGCATATACGCTTAACTTCTCTCTTGGTTTGCTTATGGTTTGTGCCATAATTTCAAGCAGTTTAAGACGGGCATGTTTGGCCATCTCAAGCGATTCGACTATAATATCATAAGACAAAGACTCTGCTTTTATATCAAGCTGAATAGCTGTGATGCCGTTTTTGGTGCCGGCAACTTTGAAATCCATATCGCCGAAATGGTCCTCATCGCCGAGGATGTCCGTAAGCAGTGCGTACTTGTCTTTTTCCTTTACCAGACCTATCGATATTCCTGCGACAGGTTCGACAATAGGAACGCCTGCGTCCATAAGAGCAAGTGTTCCGCCGCATACAGTCGCCATAGAACTTGAACCGTTCGACTCAGTAACGTCGGAGACAATTTTCATCGTATAAGCAAAATCTTCTATCTTAGGCCTTACCTGTTCCAACGCTTTTTCAGCCAGTGCGCCGTGACCGATTTCACGTCTGCCCGGACCTCGCATCGGCTTGACCTCGCCGACAGAATAAGGCGGGAAATTGTAATGCAGCATAAACTTCTGACCGTATTCTTCTATAAGACCATCGACAATCTGTTCGTCACTGCTGGTTCCGAGAGTTACCGCAACAAGAGACTGCGTTTCACCTCTTGTAAAAAGAGCTGAACCATGGGAACGCGGCAGCAAACCTACCTCACAACTTACAGGCCTTATTTCAGTAATAGACCTTCCGTCAGGCCTTTTGCCGTCGAGTATCCTGTCCCTTACGATTCGTCTCTGTATGCCGTCAATTATTCTTCCTAAAAGTCTCTTTGAGCAGCGAACTTCCTGGCCTGGCTGCGGCTCCGGACAGTACTGCTCTACTATTTCCTTAACAATATCCTTGAGGGTATTGTTTCTGTCGCTTTTTAGCTTAATTCCAAATGCATCTTTGAACTTATCGGAATATTTCTTGCTTATTTCGTCGGCAAGCTCCTGGTCCCACTCAAGCTGGGGAACCTGTTTTTCTTTACCGCACTTTGCGACTAACTCTTCAATCAGTTCGCAGATATCCTTTATTGACTGCTGAGCAATCTTAATTGCCTCGGCAGCGACGTCTTCGGGAACCTGTTTCGCATCGACTTCAATCATATTTATGGTGTCCTGTTTGCCTGTCAGCACAAGATTGAAATCGCTTTTCTCCCGATTTTCATACGTCGGATTAACAACAAAATTCCCATCTATTCTGCCTAATCTTACTGCTCCGATAGGCCCCTGGAACGGTATCGTGCCTATGGAAAGAGCGGCACTGGCTCCAATTACTGCAAGAATATCAGGGTCATTTTCCGCATCGGCGCTGATTACCGTAGCAAGTATCTGTACCTCATCAAAATATCCATCCGGGAAAAGCGGCCTTAGCGGCCTGTCTATTAGTCTTGAAGTCAGGACCTCTTTTGTGCTGGGCCTGCCCTCCCTCTTCATAAATCCGCCGGGGAATTTACCGGCCGCGCTTAGTTTTTCACGATACTCAACGCTAAGTGGAAAATAATCAAGCTCTCTCCAAGGCAATGCCGAGACTGCCGCCACCAGAACCATCGAATCGCCATAAGTTACAACCACAGCGCCATCAGCCTGTTTCGCTATTTTACCGGTTTCTAAAATAAGCTTCTTTTCACCAATCTGCTTTTCTACTCTGAAAACATCTGCCATTATTATCCTTTCGTATTTCGTGAAGCGTGAAGCGAAATGAGATACGCTTCACGCTTAACGTTTTATTTGCGGAGTCCGAGACGACCAATAATATCTTTGTATTTCTTTATGTCTTTTTTACTGATATATTTAAGCAGTGCCGTTCTGTTGCCGACCATTTTCAGCAAGCCCCTTCTTGATGAATGGTCTTTCGGATGGGCTTTGAAATGCTCAGTAAGCTCATTAATCCTCGTAGTAAGAATCGCTATCTGGACTTCCGATGAACCGGTGTCCTTTTCTGAAGCCCTGAACTCCTTAATTACCTGCCCTTTTTTTTCCTTCGTCAACATCTTTTAATTCTACCTTTCGAAAACAATCTTTATTTACCCAGAATTCTAAATCTGGCGAATTGGAGATTATAACAGCTAAATTCTTTAATGCAATAGTTTTGCGAAAGATTATAGCCTCTATTTTAGGCTCGAAGTGGTTTTTTTGCGCATGTCTTTACGCAGACTTAAGTTAAATGCTTTAGTGTGCCATAATTGTGGATATTCTGAATATTGGAAGCAGAAGAGCAATAGCAATAGTACCAATAATGCATCCCATTATGATAATCATCGTTGGCTCGATTGTAGCTGATTTATTTTCATCCCGCACCTTCTTTTTGTCCATCCCAAAAGCGCTCCTACGGCAACAGTACCATAATCTCCGAAATTATCAGAATCTGCCATATCTCTGCCGAAATCCTTAAGCAGCTTCAACTGGCTGAAACCTAAACGATTTTGTATTGTTTTCAACATCGAAGTCTGTCCCTTTTCCCTTTCATTCTACAGTCGAATGTTCCAGTACGCTCTCAACCCGGACCAAAAGCTCCTTCGGGCTGAAAGGTTTGCCGAGACATTCCGTAATGCGAAGTTTGTCCTTTTGCTCGTCCTCTATCGCAAAGCCTCTCGCTGTCAGTATTATCACCGGAATATCCGCAAACTCCGGCTTTTGTCTCAGTTTTTCGACCAATTCTATTCCGGTCATTCCCGGCATCTGGTAATCAGTAACTATAATGTCGGGATTTTCCTCACAGCAAAGATTATAAGCTTCTTTGCCGTTATCCGCGGTTACGACTTCAAAACCGTTGTTGCGGAACTTCATCGCAACCACCTGGACAATATGAACTTCATCATCAGCAATAAGAATCTTTTTATTTCCCATCTCAATCATCCCAGAAAATATCTTGCTATTGCTTTTGGGGCCACTGACAACGGCTATCGCTTTTCTTATTTGCCTCAACCGGAATATAAAAATGGCTGGTCAACCCCGCAACTAACGGACTGACCAGCCTATATCTTTTCTCCGGTTTTACAGCCGGAGCTTCGCCGCTTTTTACAGAGCAGCGTGAGCAGCGCTATCGTTTGCATTAAACGCACCAGTCGTACTATTGAAATACCAACCGCTGCTGTCGTCGCCGGGCGAACTTGCAGCGCCTATTGACACTTCATCGTTGTCGTTGAATGAATTTTTCGGTATCTTTTGAAGATAAGGCCCATACACTCCGTCTGCCGGCGCCTGTGTTGTCGCAAGCTTGCCGTCCAAATCTGTACACTTCGTCATCGCATCACCGAATGGCACCGCTCCCGCCCCGGGTAGTGCAGCTTTATGCTGAAGCTTATAAAGCTGTATCTGCGAGCGGACCGTCTGGAGGTCGTTTACAAGGCTTGACAACTTCGCCTCTGTGCTGGCATCGCTGAACTGCGGTATTACTATCGCAGCAAGTATGCCGAGGATCACCACGATAATCAGTACCTCAACCAATGTGAACCCCCTCACCAATTTGTTTATAGCCATAGAGCTATTTATTTGCCCGCGAACTCGCTTCTGCATATTTTTCCGCTTTTCACCCACAATACAAATTGGTGAGGGGGTTTTCATTTTTTCTTCTCCTTTATTTCACTAAAGGCCTTTAAATTCTTTAATTTAAAGCCGTTAAAATTCCTGAACTTATTGCTGTAATTGCCATCGGCCAGCCGCCTGCAGGACTTAATCTGCCGTTTTTATACATCCTTTTTTCGGCTAAAAACCGCTTAAAATCACCCCAAAAATAGTCCGAAAATGTTTTCTACGGACTATTTTCTGCCCGCCCAAAATGTATGAAACATAAAGAGAAATGCAAAATTAGTCTGAAAAATCTCAGTTTTTTAATCCCGATTAAATTCGGGATGCGTTCTTCAGGCCGGCAATCCTCATTTCCCGGCTTGTTTGTCCACTATGCTGCATATCTATATATATGCAGTCCAATCCTTCAAGTGCCCCGGCCACCTTATCGGCCCATTCGACAAGTACTACCGATTCCGGCCCGATAAATTCCTCAAACCCCAGCGCCTCGAATTCGGAAATTTTATTTATCCGGTACGCATCAATATGAAAAATATTGAACCTGCCTTGGTATTCGTTGACAATCACAAACGTCGGACTATTCACCCGCTCAGGCTTGTCCGCTCCGGCTCCAATCGCTATACCTTTTACAAGCGTCGTCTTTCCGCTGCCCAAAGGCCCCGTCAGACAGACAACCTTGCCGCCCTCAAGCAGCTCACCGATTCTTTTGCCAATTTCAAAGGTCTTTCCCGCAGAATCCGAAATAATTTGTATATCGTTCATCGTTTTCGAAATTTCGTTTTTAAATTTTGGTAATTCGAATTTTGAATTTGTTTAGAATTTAGAATTTAGAATTTAGAATTTTCTTTTAAGTGGTCATAACCTTTCGGCAGCAATTCAACAGCTTTGCCGCCGGACTTCTTTATTTTTACTGTACCGCCTTTTGTAACCCTGCCGATAGCGGTAAGCTTAACTTTAAATCGCCATTGCTTTTTCAACCGCTCGAATTTCTTTTTCGGCATCATAAACAGCAGCTCGAAATCCTCACCGTCGTTAAGAGCTGATTCCAGCCCTTTGGCATTTCTTGAAACCGGAATTTTATCAGCCTCGATAACCGCTCCTTTTTTGCTTAATCTGCAAATGTGATTTAAGTCTGTACTCAGCCCATCGCTTATATCAATCATCGCATTGGCGCCGGCCCGTGCAATTGCAAGCGATTCCTTAAGGCGAGGCTCAAATTCAAGATGTCTTTTTACAATCGACCCGCCAAGTGTCCCTGTTATACAAATCACATCGCCCGTCTTTGCCGTGCTGCGTTTTACCGGCTTTGTCTTTGCCGGTACGCTCAGCATCGCTACACTA
This sequence comes from Planctomycetota bacterium, assembly GCA_018828825.1. Taxonomy (GTDB): domain Bacteria; phylum Planctomycetota; class Phycisphaerae; order Sedimentisphaerales; family UBA12454; genus UBA12454. The sequence goes on from JAHJUV010000096.1 coordinate 13,895, forward strand.
ACCGCAAGCGGCCTGCCCCAGCTTGTCATATCCCCGCCGATGAGCGGACAGTTATACTTTTTCGCCGCGTTCAGCAATCCTTTGTGCAGCCTTTTAAGTTTCGCCGAGCCGTAATTCCTTGGCAACGCCACCGACACAACTGCCGCCAGCGGAACTGTCGCCATCGCCGCGCAATCGCTCAAGCTCGTAGCCATTGATTTGTAGCCGATTTGTTCGGGACTTGCTTTTTTACCATCGAAATGAACGCCGTCAAGAAGCATATCGGTTGTGATAAGTACCGAAGATTTTTTAGACAGCTTAATTTGGGCCATATCGTCCCCGATACCGATTGGAAATTTTGCGGCATTCAGTTTCCCCTTCGCCGCAAAATATTTAACAAGCTCTGTTTCGCCCCTGTTCATCGTTCCGCGAGATGTTTTTTCCAGTAATTCACCTGCTCGGCCATTAACGCCGGCGATGCCGCCGCAGCTGTCGCGTATGAACATGCGACATTTTTACTGCCCAAACACTGATAAACATCCTCGCCGATTACATTGCAGCTTTTCTTAAACTGCTCAATCGTAACATCGGCAAGAGCTTTGCCTTCTTTTTCGCACTGGGCCACAAGAGTTCCTACTATCCCGTGCGCTGTGCGGAACGGTATGCCTTTTTTAACCAGATATTCTGCCAGCGATGTCGCGTCCAGAAATCCTTTGTCCAGACCTGCCGAAATCTTATCGGTTTTGAATACCGTATTTTCGACTATCGCCCGCGCCATATCGACGCAGGCCTCTATCGTATCGGCAGCCTTAAAGCAATGCACCTTATCCTCCTGCAAATCGCGGTTATACCCGCTCGGCTGCGCCTTCAATATCGTAAGTATCGCCATAAGCGAACCGTAAACGCTGCCCGTCTTGCCGCGAATCAGTTCGAGCATATCCGGATTGCGCTTCTGCGGCATCATACTCGACGAGGTACAGAAAGCGTCATCGATGCGGATAAAATCGAATTCCGTCGTCGAAAAGATAATCAAGTCCTCCGCCAGCTTCGACAGATGCGCCGAAATCAGGCAGCAGCCGAATATAAAGTCCGCACAAAAATCTCTGTTGGACACCGAATCCACCGTATTATAGGTAATATCCGAAAATCCGAGCAGCCCGCAGGTCTTCTTTCTGTCTAAAGGTAGAGATGAGCCCGCAATCGCCCCGCTCCCCAGCGGCGAAACGTTCAAAAGCAATCGGCTATTCTTCAGCCGCAGCCAGTCGCGATTAAGCTGCTCGACAAAACTCAGCAGATACGCCGCAACGGATATAGGCTGCGCACGCTGCAGATGTGTATATCCCGGCATAATCGCTTCCGCGTATTTTTCCGCAAGCTTCACGAACGCCTTTTGCAGCGAAACGATTTTGGCCTGTATTATCTCTATTTCGTCCCGCATCCACAGCCGCATATCGGTTGCGACCTGGTCGTTTCGGCTTCTGCCCGTATGCAGCTTCTTACCCGCCTCGCCGATTTTCGCTATTAGCGAAGCCTCTATCGCCATATGAATATCTTCATATTTCTTGTCGAATTTAAATTTGCCCTCGCCAATCTGGCGGGATATTTCAATCAGAGCATCTTTAATCTGCTTCAACTCGTCCTTTGTCAGCAGTTTCTGTTCGCTCAGCATCTCGGCATGCGCTATCGAGCCGACGATATCGTATTTATACAGCCGCCTATCGAACGAAAGCGACTCTACAAAATCCACCGCCAGCGAATCCGTAGCCTTGCCCAATCGATGCTCCCAGTGGCGTAAGCCATCCCTTAGCGGACTTTTTTGTGCCTCAGCCATAATTTTCTCCGTAAATATTATTGTATGGAATTATAAACCACGAATGAACACGAATAAACACAAATTTTTTAAAATTATATCTCCGTGAGTTTTCCGTAAGGAGTCCATAGGACTGTGGCTATTAATCCGCTCTGTAATTGCAAAACGTCCTGTCGTTTTCCCACACCGTTACGCAGTCAAGTTCTAACGGCTCGAATTTATCTGCCAATTCTTTAAACGCGAACTCCGCAATATTTTCCACTGTCGGATTTGTCTTTTCAAAATGTTTCACATCAACGTTTAGATTTTTATGATCGACGAGCTGGATGAAATGTTTATCGACTGTCCGTTCGAAATCTCCTGCGTTGATAGTTAACTTCTCCTGTCGCTTTCGCTCCAGGCTCTGTTGAGTTGTTTTTATCGTTACCTCAATAATGTAATTATGGCCGTGTCCGCATTTATTGGCGCATTTGCCGAAGACCTTGAAGTTTTCCTCATCGGAAAATTTTGCGTTCCATAGTGTATGGCTCGCCGCGAACTCGAATTTTTCGCTGAAATACAGCATCTTTCCATCCCTTTCTTTTATGGCCAGTTTTCTTGCTGGCATTAGCTCAAGAGTTAAACTATTTATCTTCGCCGGTAAAAATTCATTTTCAATCGTTTCCCATACCCTCGAGAGTAATTGTCCGATTTGTTCGAAGCTGTTGCTTGAACGGTTTTTTACGAATTTACTGAATATTGTGATTGCTTTATCTCTTACGATTTTGTCGATGTCAGCGACATTGACTACAAAGCCAGTATCGGGATTGGCGCAGCTTTCAAGTTCTACCCATAGTGAAAAGAACAGTGCCAGTCCTGTCGCGGTTGGTTTTGCGCAATAGGAGTTTGAGCCTGTTTCTGAAGAGTCTGCGAACGGCTCGATTGCGAACCTTATTTGTCTTGAAAGTTTATGCATTATGCATAAGGCTCAGAACTTCTGCTCGGCTTCTCGGGTCTTTTTTGAATATGCCGCGCAGGGCGCTTGTAACCATAACTGAGCCGGGTTTCTTGATGCCGCGTATCGTCATACAGCTATGTGATGCCTCAAGTACCACGGCGACTCCCTGCGGTTTAAGGTTTTCCGTAAGGAAGTCGGCGATTTGGGCCGTCAGCCGTTCCTGCACCTGCAGTCTTTTCGCGAAGCAATCCACAATCCTGGCCAGTTTACTCACCCCCAGCACATATTCATCCGGCAGATACGCCACACATGCCGTCCCAATGAAAGGGAGCAAATGATGTTCACAAATGCTGTAGAAAGGAATGTCGCGAAGGAGGATAATTTCATCGCATTTTTCACGGAAGACACTTTTGATGTGGTCGGCGGGGTTCTCGTCAGAGCCGGCTAACAACTCGGCATACATACTGGCGACACGCTGAGGAGTCCGCTTAATGCCCTCACGATTTATATCCTCACCTAAAGCCTCGAGAATATCCTTTACCGCTTTTTCGATTTTTTCGGAATTTATAGACATTAAAACACCTCATTGAACAGGAAACTCGTCAAAAGTCTGACGCCAAAACCAATAGAACCAGACTCGGCATATTTCTTCATCGGCTCGGAAGCGTCCATCTTCGGAGCGATGTCCAAATGAGCCCAGGTTAATCCCTTTGCAAACTCGCCAAGAAAAGCCGCACCCGTACAAACGCCGCCCCATTTAGAACCAATGTTCTTTAGGTCGGCAATCTTGCCTTTTATCTCGTCAATATACTCCTGCTCATAAGGCAACTGCCAAACAGCCTCGCTGCTGTCTTTTGCGGCGGTTTGAAGTTTCTTTGCAAGCTTGTCATCATTGCTGAAAAGGCCTGCCTTGTGCTTGCCGAGAGCAACGACACAAGCGCCGGTCAATGTCGCAAGGTCAATCACGGTTTTGCATTTCAAACGCCTTGCCTGTTCCAGACCGTCAGATAAAACCAATCTGCCCTCGGCATCGGTATTCAAAACCTCGACCGTTCTGCCGCTAAAAGTTGTGATGATGTCGCCGGGCAGACAGCTTCCGCCGTCAGGCTTGTTCTCAGCGGCACAGATTATACCATAAACTTCAACAGGCAGTTTCAACTTTGCGGCAACTTGCATCGCCATTAAAACGGCTGCGCCGCCGGTCATATCATATTTCATCTCGTGCATATCGGCAGAATGTTTCAAACTTATCCCACCCGTATCAAATGTTATCGCCTTGCCGACAAGGGCTATCGGGGAGTCGCTTTTCTTTCCGCCGCCAGGCGAATATTTCAGGATTATCATTCGCGGTTTGTTCGCTGCGCCTTTGCCGACGGCTAAGATTCCACCCATCTTCTTTTGGGCAAGTTTCTTTTCGTCGAGAATCGTACAGCTAAGTCCTTTTACGGAAGCGGCGATTTTGCGGGCTTCGGCGGCCAACTGGGCAGGATATAATATACTGCCAGGCCGATTGCAAAGCGTTCTTGCGAAATTCTGAGCCCTGCCGACTATCTGGCCGATTTTTATTCCTTCATTCATTTTCCTGACATTAGCCATATCGCTGTCAACAATCAGGGCGGAAAGAGAATTTGTCCTGCCGTTTTCCCGCCGAGTAACAAATTCATCATATCTATAACCGCCGAAGTGGATGCTTTCGGCGATAACTTGACCGAGCTGTCGGGAATCGATTTTTGTTTCATTATGCCGAAAAATGGCGAGGGTCTTGGCGTTCACATTTACCGCTTCGAAAGCGGCTTTGGAGGCGGCCTGTCTTACCGTGTCAGGGGCCTTTTTTTTCTTTTCGCCCAGGCCTACGAGCAGGAGTCTTTCAGCAGCGATTTCCCCGTGCGTATAGAGAAATACACTGGAGCCTGCGGAGGCTTTGAAATCGCCGATTTTTTTGAGTCTCGTAATCGCGCCGCCGAGCAAGGCATCAAGTTTTTTCAGAAAAGCGGTCGGCTTAACATCGCTGAAAATCCCAACCGCAGCGACATCGACTTTCAACTTCGTTATGTCGGCTTTTACCGCCTTTACATCGATTTTTATTATCTGCTTTGCCATTTTAACTCCTATTTTAGCCACAATCCTATGGACTCCTGGCGTCAGCCATCCCTCAGCAGATTACGGAGAGAACTCAGAGATTTATTCTAACCACGGATTGCGCGGATTTCACGGATATTTTTTGACGAAAATTGATAACTTTTAAGGGTATCTCTAAAAATGTCATTGCGAGCGCAGCAAAGCAATCCTATTACCCGCCGCAGACGGGCAGGCCGCGGCAATCTACTCTATTATCAATTATTTCCGCCCTTAATGCTAATCAAAATTTAATACCGCGAACCTTCTCGGAGCGAAGCGTTGAAGCGTAGCGGAGACCCCCACGCTTAGTTTTCTCGCTTCGAGGAAACTGTGGGGGCAGATCCCGACGCATCGGGATGATTCAAAACCGCGAATCTTCCGCGATACTTTTTCGCCGCCTCATCGTATGCCCTCCCCGCTTCTATTTCACTATCGAAATACCCCAGATGCTCTTTCCTGCCGTTATGCCTGATAGTCGCCCGCCACTTCCTGTGCTCTTTGCACCATCGAACGCCGACATATTTCGAGCTGCCGCCGACCTTCCCCTTTCTCCGGTTCCAGCTGTTCTCCATTGGCGTTACGTTTTGAAGGTTTTCCCGACGGTTATCCAGTCCGTTATGATTTATATGGTCAACCACTTTGTCCCTGTCAGGCCGCATTATCTGCCGGTGCATTCTCACCGTCATTCTCTTCTTATTTTCATTATACATCAGCCGAACCGCGTAAAATGTATGCCCTCCGTTTACTGCGTACCATTTGTATTTGTTCAGCTCCTCGAAATCTTCTACATCCACTTTAGCATACTTGCCCTGCGTAAGTTTTATCAGTCGAAATGCGTACCCGTATTTCTTTTTCCTGCAGCGCAGCACTACCCACACACCAAGGCGAATAATAAACCTCGGCGCATAACAAGGCACAGGCCGGATATGGAAATATAATATGGGCATGTTTAATTTAAAATTTAAAAAATTATTTAGCCCCTCGGCCTGCCGAGGGGCTCGTCGTTTTTGTTAGTTCGTTCATTTAGCCCCTTAGCCTGCTAAGGGGGTTCATTTTTTTTCGTCCGTTTGTTTTGTTAAATTTATTTTTTATCATTGTGTTCATTAACATATTCTATTCTTTGTTTTAATTCTTTTTCTGTAAAGCAGAATCTTTTATCAAATCCTTTTGTCCATATTTTGCCGTTAAGTCCTGTTCTTTTCAAAGCAGCGGTTGCGACGTTTTTATATCTTATTACAGCCTGACTTATTGGTATTTGGTTATTTTCTGCGATAATGTGTATATGGTTGGACCATACCGCAATGGCATAAATTTTATGATTGATTCTTTTTGCCTCTTCGAGGATTGCATTTCGCGCTGTATTTTTTTGCCGGGATGTAAGTTTTATTATTTGTTGTTTGAGAGATAAAAGGTTTGATTTTTTAAGGTTGGGATTGACATCGAGTGTTTCACCGTCTTTTACATATCTTCTTTCATCGCCTTGCAGCCATGTCCCGTAAGTTGTCCACGTAATCATGTACCCAATTAATTTCCTCATAAATGGAATGATAATTTTAAATTCATATGTTGCAATCTTTATTTGTATTTTGTTTTTTCTTTTTTTCGTCATTTAGTCGTTTTTTATGCGTTCGTCATTTAGCCCCTTAGCCTGCTAAGGGGTTCGTCGTTTATATTTAACGGGGTTCGTCTTTTATATTTAACGGGGTTCGTCGTTTCCGAAAGCCTGCCGATTTATTCGGCAGGTTCTAATTTAAATTTTGGTAATTGGATTAAAAACTCAACAGAGCCCCAAGCGTTCCTGTCCGTTCGTAGCCTCTTGTCCTGCGTAGCTTTGGCGAAGCAGAATGGCGAAGACGGAAGCGCGGGGTATTTTAAATTATTTAGCCCCTTGATTCATCAAGGGGGTTTCTTCTTAATCATTTGGACACATAAAATTAGATATTTATCTAATTTTATGCATATTATACCATATTCCCAACAAAAAGTCAACAAAAATCCCCATTTTTGCAAAAAAATGAACCCTATACCCTGAACCCTATCCTCTATCCCTTAATTTCCGTGTTTAGCCCCCGGTCTTGCCTGCCCTCCGACTTGTCCACCGTAGCCTTGCGCGAAGGTGGAAGTCCCTTAGGGACGACGGCGGATGAAATCTGTGGCTAAAATAATTCGTGTAAATTCGTCCCGATCCATCGGGATTCGTGGTTAATTTCTTCGTGCCTTGGTGTCTTTGTGGCTATTAAAAATCAATAGAACTAGCGGTTAAACAACTTCATAATTTTCTTTACTGATTTTTATCTCTTTACTAAATCCCTTTGAACTTTCAAACTGATAACTCTTGTCACCTTCAACAACAACGCTGCCGCCGTTTATCCTGATTGTAACCTCTTTCCCCGCCTCTCTCTTATGCAGGATATTCGCAAGTGTTATCGCCTTTTCAATCCCATCTCCTCTGCCGTAATTGGCAACCTCGTCCGGCTGCGCCACACGCTTGCCGTCATATATCGACTCATTCGGCATATCCTTGAGCCATTCATAGCATTGCTCGATGGTTTTATCTTTTGCCATTTCGATTGAAACAGGGCTCCGCTCAATTGCCGATTTAACAAAAGGCCTCCAGTCGCAGCTCTCCATATCCCGGTACGCGTAAAAGGCAAGATCTGCTGTTGTATTCTTGCCTCTTATGCTTTGCAGATAATCGATAATCTCTTCTCTGGACATATCGGCTGTAATTTTTATCGGTTCGGAGGGGGTATAATTCTTCTCTCCCGCAGGCAGCTTCGGCTCGATATGCAGAAAATCATAAAGCTCATTAATAAATTTTTCCGCCTCGCCGATATACTCCGACAAAACTTTGGCTAATTCTTTTCTGCCTGCCTCGGTTCTTATATCAGGCCTTTGCTTTCCCATATATTCCTTGAACTGGTCGCATCGAATCCTGCCGGGATATTCAGTATTGGAAAAATCCTCTTCATCTACTTCCGTCAGAAGTTTTTCATGGGTGGAATCGCATATCCTGAAATTGCTCTCGTGTTCGTAATGGAACAGAATCTCGGCTTTTACGAACTGTGCTACCCCTCGGCAGTCTCTGCAGAACTGGAAATATTTCTGATAATTATGACTGCTGCGGAGAAAGCCGGCTATGCTTATCGCCTCAAGCGGAAAATTTAGAAAGTCGCCCAGCTTGCTGGTAAATTTGTCGTATATTTTTTTATCGATTGTCGCGTCTTTATAAAGGCAGTGTACAAGCCCGCTCGAATGCGCAACGATGGTTATCTGTTCTTTTCGCAGGGCCCGCTGGGCCTTATTGGAAAGTTCTGTGCCGTTGAACCACATCGCTTTGGTAACCAATCTCCTGTTATTGGTTATTACGCCGTCGTTTATATCGATAAAATTCTGCGAATGCAGCGGGGTCAGAACCATATAAATATCGTCAAGCGGAATACCGCAAACGATGAATGCCGCCGCTGCGTACAGGGTTGACAGTGAGACGCATTCGCCCGCCCCGCCTCTGTAGCCGGCTTTGTGACGGAAAGCGTTCATCGCCTCGACTGTTTCGATTTTCCAGTATGGGATAATATCGCCGTTGAATTTATCCAGGCCGAAGTGTTTTCGGATATCGACATCGTAGTAGTAGGAATCGCCTTCGTATCCGAATAGTGCGTTGCTTTTGGATATTTCCTCTGGTGGGAGGAATTTCCCGAATCTTTTGATTTCGGTATTTTTATCTGTCCTGCCCCACGTTTGCAGGTCGAGATTGAACTCGAATTCGTCCATAATAAATTGGCGGAGCCGCATAAGTTTTTTATAGGGGTCTTTGCCTTCCAGTTTCCTGAAGCAGGCCTCGTCTCGCCATTTCCAGATAGCGGGACTCATTATATTGGCCAATAGAAGTGAATACATAAGCTCGGGAAATACGAATATCTCCATATCTGATAGGGTGAATGCTGATGAGTATTTTTCCAGGTCAATTTCGCCCATTTTAACCCCTTTTAAATCACGTATAAAATACGCGTCAATTTTAGGTTATTACCGACAAATTGCAATTATTTTAGTGAATGTCTGAGTAATTGTCTCAATGATTGTATTAGTAATTGTTTGGAAAAATGGCCGAGTGATTGCTTGAGAAAATATCTGAGAAAATGGCTTTTAACCCTGATTTTGAAAACCTGATTTTTAAGCTAATGTTTAAGCCTGATTTTTAAGCTTGATTTTCAAACCTGATTTTGAAGATTAATCCTTAAGTCTTATTTTTAAAGCCCAATCCTTAAAGCCCAATCCTTGAAGTTTAATTATTAAAGCTTATAAGTGCGCAAAAAAACTGGCCCCGACCTAAGACCGAACAGTGATCTTGGCCGGGGCCTAACATTGGGTGATGCTTCTCTCAATTAGTAAGCTATCTCAACATAGCTAAGCCATTTCAAGATGACTAAGCCATGTCATCGCCTTAGGGTTGAAGCCGAACATCACCGCCGGTCAACAACCCCAATTCCGTAGAGGAGAAAATGTGATTCTTAAGCTTTTATCCGCTAACGCGGATATATCCTATCACGGTCCAAGCCGTGCTTGCATTCGAGAGGGCCATAACCTATTTATCACTGTTCAGCCATAACCCTGCTCGTTGGGAGGAGGAGAAAACTCTTTGTGAGCTTTATCTATCCGCTTTAGACGGATTATATAATAATCACGGTCCCATACCGTGGTTGCTCTCGAGAGGGCTGCAACCGACAATTATCACTGTCCGATCACAAGCCCTACTCATTTGGGAGGAGGAGAAAACTTCCTGAGCCCTATACGTATCACGGTCTAAGCCGTGGTTGCTCTCGAGCGGGTTGCAACCATCTATCACTGTCCGATCACAACCCACTATGGAGGAGGAGAAGAAGTTATTGTTTCTTTTCTCTGGCCCTCCCTCCCTATAACCAGTGCCTTGTTTGTCCGCAATCGGGTCCTTTAACTGTTCGGTCTTTGGCCCGCGTCAGACACGACAACTTCAGAAATAAACATCACCCGTTTTCTGAGTCGTCAACAAAAGCACAGAGTTTCTGGATTTCGTCAGTATCATTAATTCCAAGAACCCCGACAACAGTTTGTCTAAATATGTCATCACTGACATCACTACTTAAAACTGCTGCCACGCCGATGCTTCTGGCGGCTATTTCCTGACCTGCATCATTCGGATTAACTATGGCAATAACCGGAATATAAGGTTTTGCCAATCGCAGGTTTTTCAGGAATTGCCCATTCGGAGCATCCGGCAAGTTCCACTTACTAATAACACTGTCAACACATTCTGTTTTCAAAGAACGTCCGGCATTTAAGCCGGTCTGTATAAAAGACACTCGGACAGGCAACGCCATTAAGGCATTGCTTCTTCCTCCGAGTCCTACCACAAAAATATTCGCTCTCACAAGGACGAGCATTCAGTTTCCTTTTCCAAAGAAGACTTAACTTCTGCTCGACCTCAACAAATCAACACTTATATATATTGCAAGTGCTGTGCCAGAAGAGATTTTGTTTGGAATAATTTTTTAACCTATTTATTTGAAAGAAGTTATGGGAAGTAAAATTTTTGTCTCTGATTTTTAAATTTTTGATGAACGACCATAATGGTCGGTGAAATGCGCGCAGGTTTTGATGTAAGTTTCCTGCCTGAAGAGAGTAAAAAAAATAACGACCATTTTGGTTGGCACTGGCCATTTTGGACGGACATGGTTTAATTTAATATTTAAAATTTAAGATTTAAGATTTGTGGAACGCCGGAGGCGAAAATTTTAGACAAAAATCGATAGTTGACCCCGGTGAAGTAGCTAAAGCACTTCACAGGGCAGGCGATTCCGCCGTCGCCAAAGGCTATGGCGGACAAGCGTCAATCAACCTCTTGGGAAAATGTGGGGATATTTAGTCGTTAGTATTATGTATGAGACCAAAAGGAACAGTAAAAGAACTTCAGCGACGCAGGCAGCGAGCGATAGCTCTGCTGAACGATGGCGGTGGAATCCGCGAGGTTGCCCGAATAGTTGGCTCTTCCGGCAGTTCGGTGGTTCGATGGCGCGATGGTCGCATCTCTTATCTGTTATAAAATGGTCAAAAGCCACCGCTCAAAAAGCCCGCATAGAAGATATAGAAATTACTAGTCCTGCACCTATTAAACATTCACGTTCTTCCATATTTTATATTTATTGAAAAAAATAAGTACGGCGGTTAATCCCGCATTTATCATCTGTTCTCCTGTTCTCCGCCTTCGGCGGGTTTTAAAAATTGGAGCTTTTGCTATTTGAATTTGTTTCCACCGTAAGGTGTCCTGCGGAGGATTTCGATATTCGGATTTCGGATTTATTTCTTTTCCTCCTCCTCTTTCCACTTATGACCGCAGGCGCTGCACTTGTATTTTCTTCGTAGAAAAGTTATCGGCAACCGAAGAAGTACCATTGAAAAAAAGAACGCCCAGCGGGAATATTTTTCATAATCGATATCCGTGCCATTACACTTGGGACATTTTAAATCATAACTTTGGTCTGTATCTGCGTTTTCGCAGCGGTTTATACTTTTAAGTATTTCCAGCGCCTTTTGCTTGTCGGATTCTTTTATATATAGTTTTATCCCGCCGTCTGCGTTGGCATAAAGCCAGTATGTGGCCACAAAGTTTTCACCGGACAAAAAACAATCAATACCTTCAGCCTCGAGAGCTATCTTTGTAATTTCCGCCTTGGTGTAATCAAAAAAAGAATCAATTTTTATTATCTTCTCATCCATTGTTTAGAACTTAATTATTTCAGAATCAAGGCGCAGATGGAACTTGCAGCTGGCAGGATCTATAAGTACTTTCAGAAATTCACATTTAAGACTATTGCATAACTTTTTAATCAATTTATTGTGTCTCTTTGGCGTTTTAAATCCAGCTATAACCGCTTTTATTGATTTAGTAATGTCTATATATTCGACTTCCGGATTAAATACAATCGCCCGGAATTCAGCTTCGTCTCGGTAATCAATATGCTTTTGAAATCTAATTTTCTCAACAAATTCTGCGCGATAATCTCCGGAGGTCATCATGCGCGGCGTCGCGCGCATCGAGCCGATGCGCGGTGACCGCGAACAGATC
>JAHJUV010000097.1 GCA_018828825.1 Planctomycetota bacterium
AAATTTTACCGGGTCCCAGTTCCATCTCGCCGCGGCGGTATCTCCTTCCTGGGCCCTGATGAATTGAAACAGGGCGAGCAGCCGTTTTCCCTCGATGAAATACTGAACGGTTTGCGGGTCAATGGTTTCGAATCCCTGCTGACTCAGAATTTGCGAAGGCAGATTAATTATTATATTAAGCCGCAGGCTTTGAAGCATTTTTTCCTCGGCCTGACAGAAAACCTCATAACGTCTGGGCAGGAACCAATCCTGACTACCTGCCGTGTCGTTCGGCTCTATCGCGGGCGGCTTTAGTTCTACAAAACATTCCTGTTTTTTATCCCTTTGGTAAAGCGCTTTGATACCGATTTCCATATCTTCCAGACGAATATCGGCATCATTAAGAGATTTGAAATATGCCTCGGCGCTGAAATAAAATCTTCCATCGTCCAGAATCCGCCAGTTGACGTCTTTCCATACATCAATTCCGCCGGACTGGGTGAGTGTATTTTTGAACTGCTGAATAAAAATCCGAAATGTCTGCGGGGCATCCGTCGATTCTTCCGGATAAAAGTAAGTCTTGTAAAGCCCTTCTAATTTTATACTGCCGGAGCCATCGGGATTCAGGGATAAAGTCGCCTGGCCCTGTATGCAACCGGCAATAAAAACCAGCGGCAACAGCAAAATTAACAACCATCCTGTTTGTTTCATCTGTTTTAATTTCCCTAAACAGTGCGTTTTATTTTTAATATTGAAGAGTCTAACGCAGCAGTGATTTTTTCTCAACTTTTTTGAGAGAGACTTTTACAATTCTTTTAACTACTTATTTCAGCAAGGTTAACAGTTTTTATAAGAGTAATATTGGATATTTTATGTTGTAATACCGATACTCTGAAAACAGAAGTTTTTACGATATATTTTAACAAAAATTTTTTCTGGCTTGACAAAAACAAGGGTCATCGGTTAAATTGGGAAGATAAGGCAAATTAGGAGACAGCGAATATGGATATTCAGAAGAGGGTACAACGTATGGATACAGCTAAAGAGCTATTTACAACAGGTGAGGCCGCTGAACTTTGCAGTCTCAGTCAGCAGACAATTATCAGGTGTTTTGATTCGGGAAGGCTGCGGGGCTTTCGAATTCCGGGTTCTAAATTTCGGAAGATTCCGCGAGATAGTCTGCTCAAATTTATGCGGGATAATAATATTCCGATGATAAATATGCAGTCGGGCAAGAAACGGCTGCTGATAGTTGACGACGATGCCGAGATTGTCGAGCTGATGAGTGATGTTTTAATCAGGGACGGAAGGTTCGAGATTAGAACAGCCTCGACCGGCTACGATGCGGGCATAATAACGCAGAAGTTCAGGCCCGACCTTATTCTGCTCGACTATATGCTTCCCGACGTCAACGGCAACATTGTATGTAAAACCATAAAACAGGACCCTGAATTTTCGAGTACGAGAATAATCATAATCAGCGGCGTCATAAATCAAACCGAGATAGACGACCTTCTGAAAGCCGGCGCTGAGGAATTTGTAAAAAAACCCTTCAGCGTAACAGAACTCATTGACAGGATAGCTGTTGTGCTTGAATTATAATTCGTATAGCGGAGGAAGAAGCACGATTAATGACCAGTACATTAGCAAATGTCTCCGTGCGGAGAATAACGCTTGCTTTGCATCAGCTTGATTGGCCGAGGGTACATCCCGACAGCACAGTCCGCTGTATAAAATCCATAATCAATAATAAATCAGGCCTTGGCATCCTGCTCGAAACAGACCCTGCCGCTGCGGTCGCAGTTATCAATCTATGCAGGCAGAGTAATATCGAATTGTCGTTCGAGAATCTGAGTTTTCAGCAGCTTATAAACGGAATCCCAACCCATAAACTACTCAAGACCTTTTTTAGCCTTAAAACTTTCGACATTGAGAACCTGTATTCTCAGCTTCCGATAGCCCAAATAAACACCTCTTCTGCCGGGCGGGCCTTTGCCGCCAGACTTATCGCCGGCAAAACGGGGCAGGCAAATGAAAGCCTTGCATTTCTTGCGGGCCTTTTGGCGGATATCGGATTATTGGCTCTGGTTGAGCTTTTCCCAAAAAGTCTTTCAGCGATTCTCGAAGAATCCAAAGGCGACAATGCCGCTGTTTTGCGGCTTGAAAAGGAAAACCTCGGAATAACTCACAATGCGGTTTCCCGCCAGCTTGCACAGAAATGGCGTCTGCCCCAGGCCGTCGCTGATTCGGTATGGCTATACTGCATCGGTGAAGCGGATAAGCTAAACAACCTTGGAAACAGTGGAATTATCCTGACTGTTCGGCTTGCCGATATGCTGGTTAAAAGTATCACATCCGGCAGTGAATCAATCGCAATTCCCGCAAGACTTTCTCTGAACGCTGAGGATATAAATGAGATAAAAGATAAACTGAGAAGTTTTATCTATGAAATAAATGCCGCGATGCAGGCCCCGCAAAAATTCGACTCCGAGGCCGTAAAACAGGTTTGCATATCTCTGCTCGAAGAGTCGGCAGAGGAGAAATTTACAGATTTTCTTGCCGCGGTTTCGTCTTCCCTGAGTCCCGCCTCTTCGGCGACGGACATCGCAGGAACAATCTGCAGTCTGATATGCAGGATTCTAAAGGCGGAAAAAGCAGGCATAGCCCTGACTGATAACGGACAATATGAAACCGTCACGGCGAGCGGCGACAAACTGGAATTTTCCGTGTTCGATAACGCCCCATCGGCAATAGAGGCAGGCTTTGAGGCACAAAGCACAAAGTCCGTGAAATTAGAAATTGCCGGCAGTACAATAGGCTCAATGTTCTTACAAATCCCGGCAGAGGGCCCGCTGGCGAATGCATCTTTCCTGAACAATATGACCGCATTCATCTCGCAGTTAATCGCGATAAAACTCGCCGCCCAGCACGACCAGGAAATCGCCCAGGCTGTTGTCGATTACGCCCAAACTCCTGAACAACTGCCTCGGCAGTCGGCGGCTCCTCAACCAAGAAATGATTTGTCCGAGATAATTGCCGAGATTGCCGCCGGTGCCGCACACGAATTAAATAATCCGCTTACTGTAATATCAGGCAGAGCGCAACTGCTCGGGCAAAGAGAAACGGACGAAGCTAAAAAGGAGATTTTGAATCAAATCGTTGAAAAAATCAAAGATGCCCATGAAATCATCGGCCAGCTTATGAGTTATGCCCGCCCTGCCAGGCCGCAAACCAGAGCGGTTTCGCCTTTCATAATGGTCAATAACTGTCTCGAAAAGATAACCGCCCGCTATATGTCCGAGCCGCTCGAAATCCATCTTGAGAACATTGAAAACTTAAGCGATATCGAAGTTGACCCCGAACAGGTTGCCGAGGCGATTGCCCAGATAATCTATAATTCACTCGAATCATACGAAAGCGGCAACGGCCCGGTACAAATTTCGGGCAGTGAGCAAAAGGAACAAAACCTTATTGAAATCAGCATAAAAGACATCGGCTGCGGTATGAGCGACGAAACGCTGAAAAAAGCTGTCGAGCCGTTTTTCTCCGACAAAAGCGCAGGCAGGCAAAGAGGTATGGGATTGTCTATCGCCTCAAGCCTGCTGAAAAACAATAATTGCTCGATGTCTATTCAAAGCGAGCTCGACAAAGGAACAACGGTAACGATAACCCTGCCAAAGGCCGACTAGCGCTCTGTAACATCTGATTTGCTGGGTTGTCATTGCGAAGGAGCCGGAGGATGAATCTGCTGAAGAGCAAAACGAGTCGGAGGCTGAATAGCCACAAAGACACTAAGGCACGAAAAATCAACCACAGATTACACGGATTACACAGAGATGCTATTGCTTTAAGGCGTGCATAAATGCACTTTAAAATTTAAACAAACCCTTTCCGAAATAAATTCCGGCCGGGCCTGTAATTAAATTTTATCAGCTACGCTGGTTCGCCTTAGAGCAAAAAACCGATACTTGATAACGAGCAAGTAAAGAGAGTGCCCAGCGTTGAGGGTTCAAGATGGGTGTGCCAAGTAAAGCTAAGGTAGGCAAAAAGCGATTTGACTTTTCTGCTAAGGGCTATTACTTTATGACGATAAAGATTAGTTTTAGGTTCGAATATCGCATCATCGCCGTAAACAAGGCTGGCGAAGGCGAACCTTCAAATACAGAAATGGTCGTATATGAAATCAGATTACGAGGTGAATAGTGTCTGTCTTGTCCATTGTTGAATGGATTGTTTGGGGACTCGCTTGCGGATGGGCGGTTGTTGCTTTCGTTAGCTTTCTCGTTGACGTTTTCAGACCTGACCCATTGATTCAACCTATGGACGTATATCTTTTCCCCTATTCACTCGATTCTTATCTTTCAACCAATGAAAAACGTCTAATATCCAGCCTATATATTACAGGAATCACAGCAGCTTTGACTGTAACCGCTATTTGGGATATATCGAAATTGCATTTGCTCTGGTTTTTACCAATATTCCACTTCTTTGGTACGCAGTGGGCAGTTCTGCTTTCTCACTATTTTCAGGAAAACGCTAAGAGTAAACAAATAGTAAGTGAAAATGGTGATGAAAATATAAAACAATTAAAGATTCGTGATGTTGTGGCCCAAAAATATAGCATTATCATAATGCCTTCTTCTAATAGCGCTCTACTTATACACGATTTAGACCTAACAGTTGAGATGCTAATCGAAGAGCACAATAAAATAAAAAAAGAGACTATTGACATTGGTGTTAATCTTGCTCGTTCAGTCGATGTCTTGACGAGAATGAAAAAAATATCATCAATCTCAATGCTTTTAAGTATTTGGCCACTCTATTTCATTATTAGCATAATATTGTTTTTCATAAGCTGGACGTTGGGTGTTGCTTTTAGTCTTTTTGCGGTATTCGGTTTGTTATACACAAAAGCACTATATGCTGAAATTAGAAGACTTGTATTAACAGACTATGAAGCATTTTATGTGCTTTCAGGTACAGATAGTATAGCTATAAGGGAAACATAGTTCCGAGAATATTTAAGAAGGAACGAAAATTTCTGAGCATAGCGTAAGTAAACTCTCGGTGGATAAGGTGAGCCGTTGCTATACGTTTTTCTCCGAAATGGTCGTGCTGTAAAACGTTTTATACAGACTGTATAATCATTGTTAGGTCATAACGGAAATCAAATAGGTCATGAACACTGAAGAACTACTACAACGCATATGTCGCATCCAATCTTCTATCGGGGCGGTTGAAGAAACAGACCCAAACAAACTCAAGGCCGCTGTAATCATAACGGATAAGATTACGGCTGTTCACCAGGACTTCCGAGGTGGCCTTAATGATGCTGAACTATCTAATTTAGCTCACATGTTAATATCTAATATCGCGAACTTACGCAACCACCTAAGAACGTGGGCCGTTAATAATGGAAAGGACAACAAAAAGGTTGACGAGACTTTTAACCAATCATTGGAGCTAAGGATCATTCAGGACTTGTCAAACAACGACGAACACGGATACCCACCCCGTAATGGGGGTGAATCCAGAAAATCCCCACGACTAATCGACATCAATAGTGTAATGCAATTGAAAACTCAGACAAAGAAGGGATCCACGAGCGGAATGACTCTTGGTGCTGGCGATGCCCCCAAGTTTTTCGGAGACGCTACTTACAAGGCAATCATTACTGGCGATGTGGTTGACAATAAGAACAATCATATTGGAGACTTGCACAAAATTGCAACCAAGGCAGTTGAAGCATGGGGACAACTTTGGGCGGATTTTGGATGCAGGAATTAAAGGTATCAGTTTTCCGCCGTCGTCCCTAAGGGACTATGTCGGACAAGTAATCTGTGTTTTGTAACCTCGACGAATTATTCTCCAGAACTTTATCCCGAGTATGAATGACGAAAAAGCAAAAAAATAAGGCGCAAGAACGATTGACCTTGCGCCTTTGGTTTTTTTGAATCAGTTATATTAACCGGCAGTTTCAGCCGGCACTGGTCTTAATGGAAAATCCGTCTTTGCTATTCCGAGTTTTTCCTCGATATTGTTAATAGCGACAGGCATTGGCCCGGCAACAACACGAACAATGTGCTGGAGCGAAGAAGTATGCTTATCAACAGTTTTCTGCACGTTTTGGATATCTTCTTTAAGCTCATCTTTGGTATTATCAACTTTTTTGCTTACGACATCAATCGCAGCTAAAATAGCGGTAACATCAGCGTCCATAATAATCCTTTCATAAAAAACAATTTTGCTAAAGGATGCATAATTATCGACATATTCTCACAGGAGTCAAGAAGGAAAATCTACATTCACCATAACTCACGACAGATACAACAGTTATAGTAGAATAATTTATTTGCAACATT
>JAHJUV010000098.1 GCA_018828825.1 Planctomycetota bacterium
CAGAATAAAAGATGCGCCAAAGCGACGCTTAGCTGTTTGTCCAAAAAATTGCAGCCGGGTTTGTCAGCGGTCTGGGCCAAATCATATTCCTACTGTGCGTATTTTCTGTACAATTTCAGGAGCTTGTCCTGGGCAGGATTTAAATCGAGAGATTTGCTCCAGTACATAAGGGCCTGTTTTTTGTAAGTTTCCGCTTCCGGATTATCGAAACTCTTGAGGATTCGGTACTTCATCATATACGCGACGCCGAGCCCCTTGTGCGCCCGCCAATCCTGGGGACTCAATTGGACGGCCTTGAGATATTTCATAGTCGCCATATCGACTTCCCGCATTTTGAGGCACACGAAGCCGAGATATCGCCAGGCCTCTGCGTTTTCCGGCTGAACTGCGACGACCGCATCGAGCAGTTCCTTTGCCGCCTCGAATTTTTCATCCTGCAGGTACGCTGAGGCAAGGGAAAACATCGTCTGCGGGTCGCTGTCATTCAGCGACATCGCCCTTTCATAGGCTTCAATAGCCATTTCGGTGTCTTTTTGGGCGGTGTATATGTCGCCCATCAGCTTTTCGACTTCGCCATCGGCAGGGTCAAGCTCCTTGGCGGACTGACCAAACTGAAGAGCTGATTCATAATCGCCCATCTTGTAATAAGAACCCGCTGCTCCGCACCAAACTTCGGTGCTCTGGGGGTCGAGTTTGCAGGCCGCGGCATACGCATTTGCCGCTGAGTTGTAATCGTTCATCAGCCAATATGCCTTGCCGAGCTGACGAAAATCCTCGAACGACCACGGATTAATTTCCGTCGCCTTCTGATAAGCCTCTGCGCTTTCGGGGAGCTGATTCTGCTGAAGATGAATATTGCCCATAAGAGAATATGCGAGCGCAAAATCTGGATTTTCTTCAACCGCCTGCTGCAGACGGTCTATCGCCTGGTTCGGGTCGTTGGACTGACTCAGCGATATCGCATCGACATAAAGAGCTATCGCTTCATCTTTTTTCTGTGATTGCTGACAACCCGACAGAAAAGCAACATATAACCCCAGTAAAACCACCCTGAAAACAATACATCTTAATTTTCTCGGCATGAACTATTCCTTTCCTGGCAGCTAATATTCGGTCCAGCCTTCAATCCTTTGTGGAAATTATACCAGACTAAGAGTCGCTGTCAAAAGGTTTTAAGAAAACTTATCCGGCAAAGTTTATCTTGCAAATAAAGGCTTCAGACTATATAAATGCGGTACGAAATCGTTTTTTGTGAAACCAGGCAAACTTGCGAAAATAGGGAAAAATATGCGATACAGCAAGGCTTTAATTCCAACCGTCAAGGAAGTACCATCGGATGCGGAGATTCCAAGTCATCAATTAATGATTCGCGCCGGCCTGATGCGCAAGCTTGCCAGCGGAACATATACATACTTGCCGCTCGGCTGGCGGACTTTAATGAAGGTTATGAACATTGTCCGCGGCCAGATGAACAAAAGCGGCGCACAGGAAATCCTTATGCCTTCCGTTCAGCCGATGGAGCTGTGGCAGCAGACAGGCCGCAATGTCGATTACGGGCCGACTATGGCGCATTTTACCGACAGGCACGGCAGAGAAAATGTCCTTGCCCCCACCGCTGAAGAGGTCGTTACGAGCATTGCCGCAGGAGAGATAAATTCCTACAAACAGTTGCCGATAAATCTTTATCAAATCAGCTTCAAATTCAGAGATGAATTTAGGCCCCGCTTCGGCGTTTTGCGCTCGCGCGAATTCATAATGAAGGATGCCTACAGTTTTCACGCTGACGAAGGCAGTCTCGATGAAACTTATAAAGTAATGTATGAAACCTATAAAAGGATTTTCAGTAGATGCGGCTTGAAATACGCAATCGTTGAGGCCGAATCCGGCGAGATGGGCGGCAGCGGCTCGCATCAGTTCACCGTACCCTGCGAATCCGGCGAAGATATCATCGTCCAGACCGCCGGCGGCAGTTATGCAGCAAATATCGAAAAGGCCCCTGTCGATGCCCTGCCTGCCATAAAAACAAATAAACCCCATAAGCCCATCGAGGAAATCCATACGCCCAATCGGAAAACCATCGATGAAATCTGCGAATTTCTAAAGGCCGGCGCAAAAGAGCTTATCAAAACTCTCGTTTATAAATCCGGAAGCGATTTGATTCTTGCCCTTGTTCGCGGGGATTTCGAAATCAACCCGGAAAAGCTGCGCTGTACCCTCGGCAAATCCATAGAGCTTGCCGATGAAGATACTATTAAAACGCTGACCGGCGCCGAAGTCGGCTTTGCCGGACCGGTTCAAATTACATCGAAAGTTAATAAACTTGTTATCGACCATTCCGTGCTTACTATCGAAAGCGGAATAACAGGAGCGAATAAAACAGATTATCACATCAAAAATGTCGTCGGCGGCAGGGATTTCCCCGTTGAAGGTAAAAATGTCATAATCGCCGATATACGAAACGCTGTCGAAGGCGACACATACAAAGGCAAAAAACTAACTTTCAAAAGAGGTATAGAGGTCGGACAGGTATTCAAGCTCGGCACAAAATACAGCGCAAAACTGGGCGCAAAATTCCTCGACAAGGACAGCACCGAAAAACCCTGCATTATGGGCTGTTACGGTATCGGCATAAATAGAATCGTTGCCTCGGCCATTGAAATATCCCGCGATGATGACGGCATTATCTGGCCGATTAGTATCGCTCCGTTTGAGGTCATAATCACCCCAGCCGGAAATGCGGAAGAGGTAACTGCTGCTGCCGAAAGTCTTTATAACGAATTTACGGGTGCAAATATTGAGGTATTGATTGACGACAGAGATGTGCGGGGAGGCGTTAAATTCAAGGACGCCGATTTGCTTGGGATTCCGATTCGCGTGACAATCGGCGCAAAATCAATTGTTGAAAACAGTGCCGAAATTAAACTCCGGGGCGAAAAAGAAATAACAAAGGTCCCGCTTGCACAGGTAAAGGAAAAAACATTACAATTAATCGAGAGGCTTAAAGCCGAACTCAATGTGGACGCTTAAAAAACCCGCTCCGGTAAAACTGATTATCGGTATTCTCGGCTGTAATGCCGATGCGGTAAATACTGCTGTTGAGATGATTAAGGCCAAATTCGGCCCCTGCGACCTCGAAAGCCCGACCTGGCCGTTCAGTCATACGGAATATTATGCCGAAGAGACCGGCGCCGAGATTGTGAAAAAATTTGTAACGCTCGAAAAACTGTTCGCCCCCGATAAGCTGGCGGCAATCAAGCATAAAACGAATAAAATGGAAATGAAACTTGCCGATATGCTCACCGGTGATTTGAGCCGACCCGTTAATCTTGACCCCGGCTATATTGAACCGTCGAAACTCGTGCTCGCAAGTGCGAAAAATTTTTCGCACCGGATTTATATCGGCAAAAAAATATGGGCCGAAGTAACGCTTATTTACAATAAGGGCCGATGGATGACTTTTGAATATACTTTTCCAGACCATAAGGAAGAAAGGTATCATAACTTCTTCAGTCAGGTCAGGGATAAACTCGTTCAGCAATTAAGGGAGTAACTTTATGTCAGAATTGCTCGGCGTATTTTCTGTGCTTTGTTTTCTGTCAACATTCATTGTTTCCGTACTGCTGACGATTGTCGCAAAAAAACTCACTGTCAGGTTCGGGCTGCTTGCTCGGCCCCGAAACGACCGTTTTCACAAAAAAATTGTTCCCCTTGGCGGCGGCATCGCTATATTCTTTACGATTTTATTTGCCTGCCTGGCCGCAATTGTCCTCGTTAAAATTCTTGTCGCCGGGAATATAACAGAAATTTGCGGTTGGAATTTCGAAGATTATATTCAAGGCTTCTCATATAAAGCAAGACAGTTGTGGGTAATAATGGGCTGTTCGGCAGCATTGTTTCTGCTTGGACTGTGGGACGACATTAAAAATCTTAAACCTATACCGAAACTGCTTGCCCAATTCGCAGTCGCTTTCGCGGCCGCATACTGGGGCGACGTCAGGGTTGAACTTTTTATCGAAAGCAGAATCATTACGTCAATCCTGAGTTCTTTCTGGATTGTTCTTGTTATTAATATTTTTAATTTTCTCGATAATATGGATGGCGCAAGCGCCGGTATCGCTGTGATTATCTCTATGATTCTATTTATCATTGCCGGTTTTTCGGGTCAGGCTTTTGTTTCCGGCTTTGCAATGATTCTCGGCGGCACGCTCGTAGGCTTCCTTATATTCAATTTCTATCCCGCCTTAATATTTATGGGTGATGCGGGTTCGCTGGTTATAGGCTTTTTTATCGCTATGCTTACGCTCAGAACAACTTATCATCAAATAGACATAAACCATTGGTACGCAGTTCTAGCGCCTCTCGTTATAATGGCTATCCCTCTTTATGATTTCATCAGTGTAACTGTCCTGCGAATCAGCCAGCGTAAAAGCCCGTTCGTCGGCGATACACAGCATTTCTCTCACAGGCTTAAAAAACTTGGTCTGACTGAGTTCCAGACTGTCCTGACGCTTTATTTGGCTACTATTGCTACAGGTTTAGGCGCTGTGGCGCTGACAAAGGCCGTCTGGCCCTACGGACTGCTCATCTTTCTGCAAACTATTATGGTCCTCGAAATTATAGTTCTCCTCGAATCTGCTGGTAAAAATGGCAAAACATAATCAAATTAAAAAAGACCGCAGCACGCAGGTATTTTTTATTCTCTTTCTCTGCATAATTGCCTTCAGATTGAGTTTTACGGAAAATTCTGCTATAGAATCGTTCAGTCTTCAGGGGGTGTTTTACGACAACTTCATCAGTATTTGTATTTCGGCAATTCTGCTTTTATCGGCAGGAATCTGGCTTGCTGTAACATTTTGCAGTCATAGTTACCGTTATAAATATTCCGGTTTTGAGTTCGGAGCATTTTTATTTATCATCGCCGCTGTTGTAAGCACATATTTCGCCTCGAACCGAAGGGCCGCAATGAACGATTCGCTCGCGATTATTGCTATTATCTTTTCAGCGATTGCACTCTGCCGGATTCTTGATTCTGAAACAAGAAGAAAGATTCTGCTCTTTGCTGTTATTGCTATGGGCATTGTAAATGTATATCAGTGCACCGAGCAGTTTTTCAGCAGTAATAAGGTGATGATTGAACAATACGAAACAGAACCTGAATTTCAGCTTGAAAGACTCGGCATAGAACCCGGCTCGTTCCAGAATATGCTTTATGAACACAGGCTTTATTCAAAGGATGTTAAGGGTTTCTTTTCTACCAGCAATAGTGCGGGCAGTCTTTTCAATCTGGCCATTTTTTCTGCCCTGGCCGTTTTTGGCCCCGGCCTGAAACGGTTCAGAAAAAACCCCTTTAAAGTATTTATCCTGCCAATAACGATACTTCTTATACTATTTTTGGGCCTTTTGCTCACTGCCAGCAAAGGCGCTTTAATTTCATTTGTCCTGGCTCTTTTTATTCTATTGATTTCGACGGGATTGGCGGATTTTCTCAGGGCCCACAAAATATTTATTTTCTCCGTCGCCGCTGCGGGCTTTATCGCAGGAATTTCCCTTATTGTCTCTTATGGTCTTAAACACAACACTCTTCCCGGCGGAAATTCAATGCTCGTCAGATGGCAGTATTGGACAGCATCAGCTGCGATGATTACGGACCACTTTTTCACAGGTGTCGGAGGCAGTAATTTCGGCTCATTTTATACCCATTATAAGATACCTGAGGCGCTCGAGACTGTCCGTGACCCGCATTGTTTTGTGTTAAACATCCTGTGCAGTTACGGAATAATCGGTTTGGCGGGATTCTGCTGCGGGCTTTTTGTACCGTTCATCAGGGCGATTAAAAATCTCAAAATATCCCCGCCAGAAAACAAAAACAATCTTCCTGCCCTCGCCCGTTCCTGCGGGATATTTGCAGTTTTGACTCTTCTTTTTCTGAGGCCTCTTGCCATCAGAACCGGATTTTCCACAGATATTGCAGTTGCCATTTATATTTTCGCCATTATGTATGCTGCGCCCGTATTCCTGTTCGGCACAACTTTATGGCTTTGCGTAAGAAACAGAAAAAGTTACGATGAGTTTCCCATTTGGACAGCGCCTTTACTTTGCGGCATATTTGCCGTATTGCTCCATAACCTTATCGACTTTGCGATTTTTGAGCCCGGCATTATGACGGCCTTATGGGCACTGGTCGCCGTGGTCGCTTCGCAGTCGCTAAATAATCGCTCCGCCGACAAAATCAAAGTCAATCTTCCGCTGTTTAAGATAACAGCTTCGGCGGCTGTGATTGCCGTTTTAACCGCCGCTTTGCTGCACTTCTACATAATACCTGTCGGAAAAACAGCAGCAAAAATCGAAACGGCAAAACTGCTTTCAGCACACGGCAATTTTAACACAGCTTCAGCAATACTCGCCTCTGCTGTTGCCGATGACTCTTTAAACCCTACGCCGCCGGCAATGAATGGCATAACCCTGTTATACCGCTTTAATTCCGATATGACGCAAAATCAGGATGCCCTGTTCCAGGCTGAAAAAGCCTTCCAAACAGCAATACAAAGAGACCCCGCTGATTTCAAAAATTACGAAAAACTGGCCCAGGTTTACCAGATGTTGGCCGATGAATATCCTCAACAGCGTCCCGCGTTTCTTGAAAAAGTCTTCGATACCCTCAACCGAGCCGTAAATTTATACCCCGGCTCGGCTGACCTGCACTTGACTCTTGCCGATACCGCCCAGCAACTCGGCAAAATTGATTACGCCGTCGAGCATTACAGCCAGGCCGTTGCTATCGAGGACGCCTATCGGCAGCAGTTCAAAATTATGTATCCCGGCAGAGAAGTTTTCAGCAGGCTCGGCGAAATAAAATACAGATTCGCAAAAGACAGACTCGAACAATTAACTCAGAAAAAGGAAAAATAAAAAATACGGAGCAAAATATGAAAACAACCGCAATTATTACCATAATTCTGATTTCAGCCGTCGTTTGCGCTGCCCAGCCAGATATGACAAAATCCGTCGTTATGCTTCAGGTCGTCAAACAGCCTTTCGACTATTCGACTCCCTGGAAACAATCCTCATTTTCTCAGGGAGTAGGCTCAGGTTTCCTAATCGAGGGCAACAGAATCCTTACAAACGCTCACAATATCTCCGACAACAGATATATCATCGTCAAAAAAGAAAATTTCGCCAAAAAATATCCCGCTGTTGTCGAGTTCGTCGGCCACGATTGCGACCTCGCCCTGCTTAAGATACTTGACGAGACCTTTTTCGACGGCACACAGCCCGTTCAGCTCGGCGATTTGCCCGAGGTCGATAAAACTGTTACTACTTACGGTTTTCCAATGGGCGGCACGCATATCAGCGTTACCAAAGGCGTCGTTTCAAGAATACAGACCGACGTATACGTCCACAGCGGCGCAGATGCCCACCTCGTCATTCAGACTGATGCGGCAATTAACCCCGGAAACAGCGGCGGCCCTGTCGTATTCGATGGAAACGTCGTCGGCGTAGCATTTCAGGGATTGACCCAGGCCGACAACATCGGTTATATGATTCCGACTACCGTAATTAAGCATTTTCTCCTCGACGTGAACGACGGCAAATATGACGGCTTCGGCTCGCTCGGTATAAATGTATTCGCCGCTCTGCACAACGAAAGTTATAAAGATTATCTCAAACTCCCTCCCGACACTCAGGGTGTCGTTGTAACTTCCGTCCTGCTCAACAGCTCCGCCGAAAAAGTCCTTCAAAGAAACGATTGCATAACACAGATTGACAATTATGATATCGACAACGACGGTATGATTATGATTTACGGCCAGAAATATCATCTCTCCGAACAGGTCGAGACAAAGCAAATCGGAGAAACCGTCAATATAACTTTCTGGCGTGACGGCAAACAGCAGACCGCTCAATTAGTCATTCAGCTTAACCGTCCCGTCTTCGAAGTTGCCCGCCTTTATGACGACCCGCCCCCTTATGTTTGTTTTGCAGGACTTACATTCGTCTCCGCCAATAGAAATTATCTCGAAACATGGGGCAGGGATTGGCTCAGCGATATTCCTCATATACTCAGGTATCTGCTCAACGATTCGATACATCTTAACACCGACCCGCTGAGAAAGGAATATGTCGTACTCTCGGAAATCCTGCCCAGGACAAGCTCCTGAAATTGTACAGAAAATACGCACAGTAGGAATATGATTTGGCCCAGACCGCTGACAAACCCGGCTGCAATTTTTTGGACAAACAGCTAAGCGTCGCTTTGGCGCATCTTTTATTCTG
>JAHJUV010000099.1 GCA_018828825.1 Planctomycetota bacterium
ATAATCACCGGCTCGACCGGCCAACTCGCCCGCACTATCGTCCTGTCCCTCGCCCAGTCCGGCTCAAACTGCATCTGCATATATAACAAAAACACTCCAGCCGCCAAAAAACTCCAAACCGACCTGAAAAAACTAAAGGTAAAATCCCTTTTCATTCAAACCGACTTAACGACAGAGAAAAACATCGAAAAAACCTTTGCCGAAATCAAAAAATTCCCTGCTCCGCAGATTTTAATCAACGCCGCCGCCGTTTTTGACAAAAAACCAATCGCCGAACTTACTTTTGACTATATCCGCCATACTCTCGACATCAATTTTACTGTCCCGATGATAATGACGCAAAAATTCATCGATTTTGTTCAGCGAAAAATCAAAAGCAGACAAAAACCTCTTGCCAAAATCATAAATATTACTGATATTGTTGCCGAAAGCCCGCCTGCCGGCTTTAGTATCTATTCTGCCTCAAAGGCCGCTCTTATTGCTGCGACAAAATCTCTTGCAAAGGAGCTCGCCCCCGATTTTACCGTCAACGCCGTCTCGCCGGGAATCATAAACTTCCGGAAGGGCACATCTGCCGAACTCAAAAAGAGAATACTTTCTCACATTCCTGCCGGCCGCACAGGTTCCCCTGACGAAGTTGCAGCCGCCGTAAAATTCCTCATCGAAAACGACTACCTCACCGGCCAGGTACTCAATATCGATGGAGGCAGGACTATATGAATCCCGCACCTTCTGAATATTCATCCCGCACCGGAGAACTCTATTGAATAGAAAAATGGTGCGGGATTCAATATATTACTGGTATCTTTTAAATGGCCGAAAGAATGATGGAATTATAAAAGGTTCAACGAAAACTGACAAAAAGGAAGGTGCGGGATGACGCTCAATCACGCCAATAGGGTTACCATAGTACGGATTCTGTTGATTGTCCCGTTTGTAATTTGTATGTTGAAGGTCAACGACCCCGCAATCGGCACAAAGATGCGTTACATCTCGCTGCTGCTTTTTATGATTATGGCCTTTAGTGATGCCTACGATGGCTACGTTGCCCGCAAGAAAAAGCAGGTAACCCGTCTCGGCTCCTTTCTCGACCCGATGGCAGACAAGCTCCTTATGGCTTGTGCCTGTATTTTGTTATCGGTTCAGAAGACGAGGATTGACGGATTTGGCCTGCCGCCTGCCGTTGCCGTTTTGATTATCGGCAAGGACTTTTTCCTCCTTATTGGTTTTTTAATCCTTTATTTTATGACCTTTCAGGTAAAGATAGTCCCGATATTTGTTGGTCGGCTCGCAACTATCCTGCAGCTCACTATGGTTGCTGCGATTTTGATTGCCCCTGAGGCCTCCGCCCTCATCTCCGGCTGGCTTTGGTTCTTGCGGTTTTTGTGGTGGTCCGCCTCTGTTACTGCTATTATTACAACTCTTGTTTACATCCACTCTGGAACAAGGTATATTGAGCAATTCGAAAACAGCAAATAGTAGAAAGTCCTATGTCCAATTTTAGCGAAATACAAGATGTCCTTCAGGACCTCAAAAACGGTAAAATGATTGTCCTCGTCGATGATGAAGACAGAGAGAATGAGGGCGATTTAGTGGCTGCCGCCGAGATGGTGACGCCGGAGATTGTCAATTTTATGGCCACCCACGCCCGGGGCTTAATTTGCTTGCCGATGACTGGCGAAAAGTGCGATTCGCTGAATCTTCATCCCCAGGCCGTTGAAAACACCGCCCGACTCGGCACCGCCTTTACCGTCAGCATCGATGCAAAAGACAACACAACTACCGGCATAAGCGCATCCGACCGAGCCGTTACAATCAAGACCGCGATAAGCGACAATGTGAAAGTTTCCGACCTCGTCCGACCGGGGCATATATTCCCGCTCCGGGCAGCGGTCGGCGGAGTGCTCACCCGCGCAGGACAGACCGAAGGAGCCGTCGATTTGATGACCCTCGCTGGTATGAAACCGGCAGGCGTTATCTGCGAAATTATGAACGAAGACGGCTCAATGGCACGCGTCCCTCAACTGCTCGATTTCTGCGAAAAACACAAACTCAAAATAACGACAATCGCAAAACTCATCGAGTACCGCCTGCAGCGCGAAAGCCAGGTCAAACGCATCCAATCCGTTTTTCTGCCGACCGACTACGGCCAGTTCCAGCTCATCGCATACCACAGCATTACCGAAATCGAGCCGCACCTTGCACTGTGCAAAGGCAATATCGGAAAACTCGATAAAGACGGCAACCCCGTCGTCATCGACGAGCCCGTTCTCGTCCGCGTCCATTCCGAGTGCCTTACCGGAGATTTGTTCCATTCGCAAAGATGCGAGTGCGGATACCAACTAATCGCCGCGATGAAAATGATTGAAAAGGCCGGACAAGGCGCAATCATCTACCTCCGACAGGAAGGCAGGGGCATCGGCCTTGCGAATAAACTCCACGCCTACAAGCTGCAGGAACAGGGACTCGATACCATCGATGCGAATCTTAGGCTTGGCTTCCGGGCCGACCGGCGAGATTACGGAATCGGCGCACAGATAATCCGCGACCTCGGCCTTAAGCAAATAAAAATCCTGACCAACAACCCCAAAAAGACTTCGCGTCTCGAAGTGTACGGCATAAAAATCGTCAAACAAATACCGCTTATCGCCGAGCCCTGTCCGCATAATATAGAATATCTCAAGACCAAGAAACACCGCCTCGGCCATATACTTAATGAGGATTTATAATGAGATATCTGATTTCTATTTGTATTTTGTTTTCCATAATGGTTATCAGCGGATGCGAGGAAATTCAGCAAACCGCCTCCGTCTCTCCAACCGGTGCGATTAAAGGAGGCTGTATTTTTTCGCCGCAGAAGATAAAATTCAATCAGCTCACAGAAATTGTCCAGTCTTCGCGGATAACGGCTTTTGTAGATGTATTCGACCAGTTCGATTCAAGAATGAAAGCCGCAGGCGTCTGGCGTTTTGAGTTATATGAAAAGGTTCTCCGTTCTGCCGACCCGATGGGTTCAAGAATCCGCATCTGGACCGACATCGAACTTACCGAAGCCAAAGTAAATCAAAGCCATTGGCGGAACTATCTGCACTGTTATGAGTTCAGTTTAAATCTCGACAGCGAGTTGCCCGCCAGCAAGACTTATATCTTACAGGCCGTCTGCTTCACCGCCGACGGCAAACGCATCACCGATACAATCGAATTAAAATCGTAAATAGAGGCTTAAAATTTAAAGGGGAAAAAAATGGCAGGTAACGCAGAATGTAAAAGAGAGGGACATAACAAGCATATATGTACCTTAAAGGCCGAAGGCTGCGAGCAGAAAAGTCCCGAGTCGTTCAAACAACTGACGGATAATCCGAAATTTCGCTGCGGCAATTGCGGGGCGCAGGTAACCCGCAGTGAAAATGTCTGCAACCCGATAGCACTGTAAGCGAGCGGTAATAGCAATCGTAATCGGCAAACTAAACGTTACCCATCGCTTCCGTCTTCGCCAAAGCTACGACGGACAGGTACGCTCAGGGCTCTGTTACTGTATTGCCAAAGGGAAACGGGTTAGGAGACACCGTAGAATTGAAATCTTAAGAAAAATATCACAGAGCCACCCTATGGCTAACTATACGGGTCTCAAGCATTTTACGCCTGTTTTCTTGCTAAAGCCACCAATAATTCAATTTATTGCTCTCAAAACAGCTTTTGCCACATGATGTTTACGCACCTCAACTATTGTCCCCGCCTGAAAACCATAGACCAACAGCATTTTTAAGGGCAATATTTCGGGTTTCGGGTAACTTTGACGGCAAGATTTGTAAAAAAAATTGGTTGTAATTCGGAAGATTTTAATATTATAATGGAATTAAGATACTTGGTTGCATAGCTAAGCGTTTTATATGGGAAATCTCGGATAAATTAACTATATGGAAAATTGGACACTAACTTGGACAAAGCTTACAGAATTATCGGGTAGTTCTGTAAAAAAACTTGCAGATAATCTGCAGGGTGTTTATAGATTTTCATACAAGGCCGAAAACGGTAATTACTATGTCTTTTATGTCGGAAAAGCAGAGGATATAAAGAAAAGATTGTTAGAACACTTATCATCATCGGAGCAAAATGTTGGTATCAAAGATTATTTGGCAACGAAAGAGTGTTTTTTTAGATATGCCAATATTACAAAAGACTACATAAGAAACGCCACAGAAAGACAGATGTATAGGCAATACGAGCCGAGTTGTAATGGCAAAGAGCCTGAAGGTCGTGATGACGTAAAAGTAAATCTAACATGACATTAACTATTTGTATTATCGCAAAAGACGGGATTGTGCTTGCTTCTGATAGTCGAGCAAGTTCTTTTTTGACGAGCAATGATACAGTAAAAAAGATTTTTAGACTTGATGACTATAATGCAGTAGGTATCGCGGGAGATGGACCATTGGCAATGCACTTTTTTGATACAATTTCTGATGATTTGAATTTCAACAACGGCGTATCTCTTTTGGCGGAACAAATGCGTGCTTTAGGCAAGGCTCGGTTCGATGATTTTTTTTCACACCAAGTTCCGAAAGATCGTCCATCGTTGACTATAATCCTTTCCGGATATATGCCGGACGGGAAACCAGAACTCTATACACTGAATAGTAATGATAATTTCGTCCCGCGGAAAAGCCCCACGGGATTTGAATGTATAGGAATACCAATTATCGCAAATTACTTGCTCAATCGGTTGTATGAACCGGAAATCACAATGCAACACGCCGCTGAACTTGCTACTTTCTGTATCAAGGAAACAAGCTCACAAGATAATCGTGTTGGTGGGCCAACACAGATAGCTTCTTTCTCTGACACAAAACAGTATGCGGAATTATCGCGGGACGAAATTAGTAAATTGGAAAACAAGTGCAACCAATTCCGTCTTTTGCAAAAAGGTAATTTCTATCCCGAAGATATAACCGGCGGAGCTATAAGCTCTCAAGACGCAACCCAATTATAAAGCCCGCCTGAAAATCAAGTTTTTCTGTCATTTTTCGTCCTCATTGTTTTCCTAATTATACCCCTATTTTTTTGTAAAGACAAACGATTTTTCGGCGGTTTTTTGTCGTGAAATAGTCCCTGCGCTTTCGCTTGGGCTCTGAACCCCCGGTACCCATCCTTCGCCCGCCAAGACGGACTACGGAGGGCAGGCAGTAATATTTGCAATATGCGCAAGTAAAAACTTGCGCGCTTTAAAAAAA
The DNA here is from genome assembly GCA_018828825.1 of Planctomycetota bacterium. GTDB lineage: Bacteria > Planctomycetota > Phycisphaerae > Sedimentisphaerales > UBA12454 > UBA12454. The sequence goes on from JAHJUV010000099.1 coordinate 5,232, forward strand.
TAAAAAAATTTATATCCCAATCCCAAAAGTACTTACGAATAGGCGACATTATTTTCTTGATCAAAAACTAAGCAAAAGGCGCAAGTTTTCAGTAAGGGTGGGGGGGCATATATATGAAAAATCAAATATCAAGATTACCCCGCGCTAACGCTTGGGGCTCTGAAACCCCCGGCACAGGTCCGGGGGTTAAGCAAAGGGAGAAATAATATGAGGAAGAGTTATTTACCAATTTATTATCCTGACTTTATCGGGCATATCGGCGTTGCCGTACTTCTTCTATATCGCAAGAGGCGGCGAGGATATGCATATCGGAGGATTAAACTTGACCAGGGGTATTATGCGCTCGTTGACAGTGAAGATTATGACGGATTGAATAAATACAATTGGTATCGTATGGAGAAGGCGTGCAAGGGTAAATATTACGCAGCGCGAATAGAGGACAGGAAGATTATAACTATGCACAGAGTGATAATGAATGCGCGGGCTGGGATGGTTGTGGACCATAAGGACGGAGAGGGATTGAATAATACGAAGGGTAACCTGCGGCTTGCGACTTGTTCTCAAAATAACTGCAATCGAAGAGGCTTCAGCGGTCGCAGTTCGAAATATAAGGGTGTCAGCCGAGATAAAAGGCGCACTAAATGGCGAGCAACGATATACAATAAGGATAAGGGGCGAAATGATAATTTAGGTTTTTTTAAAAATGAAGATGATGCTGCGAGGGCCTATGACGAGGCGGCGAGAAAATATCATGGTGAATTCGCGTGGCTGAATTTTGACCCCGGCCGAAAAGATGAGAACAGGCCCATAAAGACAGTGTTTCGGTCAATTCTCGGCGTAATCGCCGATGTCTTTCGGATTTTGGCCGGTGGTATTGCTGAAAAATTAGCCTCTTGCGGAAATCTTTTGTTTGTTATAAGCTTTATGTTGATTGGAGCCTGTTTTATGCGTCAGAATCAGGACCGGCGAGCGAGGCGGTGAAGCTATAGGTTAAGAGACAAATAAATACAATTTTGTAGATTTGCTTAATAAAATATACAAAATTGTAGAGAGGGTAAGATTTGCGCCGGTTTTGCACATTAATGTAATTTCTTATAGAACAGTACTTTATAAAAATTTTTGTAATATCCTATGAACTGGTACAGTTATTGCGTAATTTAGATAGCGGTATGGCTTTGCGGCCGATTATGAAATTTTGTTCTGTACCTTTAAAACAACGACAGGATAATTACGATTAGTTTCAAAAACAGGAGTATAAAAATGAGTGAAAATTTTGAATCTGTAGCGGCGATATTCGGCAAAAACGTTTTCAACGATGTGGTGATGAGAGAACGTCTGCCAAAGAACGTTTATAAAGAATTCAAAAAGACAATAAGCGAGAGCAGGTTCCTCGATGTCTCACTGGCCGATACGGTCGCCAACGCAATGAAGGACTGGGCAATCGAAAACGGGGCGACGCATTTCTGTCACTGGTTCCAGCCGATGACGGGGCTGACGGCTGAGAAACACGACTCGTTTATTTCGCCGACCGCCGAGGGCAGTACGATTATGGAGTTCAGCGGCAAGGAACTTATTCAAGGCGAGCCTGATGCGTCGAGTTTTCCGTCCGGCGGACTTAGGGCGACTTTCGAGGCAAGGGGCTATACGGCGTGGGACTGTACAAGCCCGGCATTTATCAAGGAAACCGGGAAAAACATTACCCTTTATATACCTTGTGCCTTCTGTTCGTACAATGCTGAGGCGCTTGATAAGAAAACGCCCTTGCTGCGGTCTATGGACGCGCTGAACAAACAAGCGATGCGGGTATTGCGAAACCTGGGGAATAATACCTCAAAAAGCGTCGGCGCCACGCTTGGACCGGAACAGGAATATTTCCTGATTGACAAAAGATTTTTCGAGAAAAGACTCGACCTGATGCTTACCGGACGGACATTGTTCGGAGCAGCAACGCCTCGCGGACAGGAAATGAGCGACCATTATTTCGGCGCGCTGCATGAAAGAGTCGCATCGTTTATGCACGATGTTAATGTCGAACTGTGGAAGCTGGGCGTATCGGCGAAGACACAACATAATGAAGTGGCGCCCGCCCAATACGAACTGGCCCCGGTATTCAGTACCGTAAACGTAGCTACGGACCATAATCAGCTTGTAATGGAGACGCTGCAAAAGGTTGCTTTAAGAAATAATCTCGTTTGCCTGCTGTATGAAAAACCGTTCAGCGGCGTCAACGGTTCCGGAAAACATAATAACTGGAGTATGGTTACCGATGACGGTGTCAACCTGCTCGAGCCGAGCAGCACGCCTCACGATAATATGGTGTTCCTTGTGATGCTGAGTGCCGTTATCCGCGCGGTTGATAAATACGCCAAACTATTGAGAGCAAGCGTCGCGACGGCAGGAAACGACCACAGGCTCGGCGTCCATGAAGCACCGCCTGCGATTGTATCGGTTTTCCTTGGGGACCAATTGACGGAAATATTCGAACAGCTCGGCCAAGGCGGCGCAAAGGAATCGAAGGCCGGCGGACATCTGAAACTGGGCGTTTCCGTACTGCCGCCGCTGCCGAAAGACTGCACCGACAGGAACAGGACTTCGCCGTTCGCATTTACGGGTAATAAATTCGAGTTTCGTATGGTTGGCTCGGCACAATCGACCGCAGGACCAATGTTCGTACTAAATACCATCGTGGCGGATGTGCTGAAGGAAATCGCGGACGAACTGGAGAAAAGCACTAACGTAAAAACAGCTGTTCAAAAAATCCTTGAGAAAATCTCGAAAGAGCATCGCAGGATTATCTTCAACGGCGACAACTACACCGAAGAATGGACCAAAGAAGCCGTAAAAAGAGGCCTGCCGAATATTAAATCGACCGTAGAATCGCTGAAAACGATTATGGACGATGAAAATGTCCAATTGTTCGTAAACCATAAGGTACTCAGCAAGGCGGAACTGAAGGCAAGGACGGAAATTCTGCTCGATGCTTACAGTATGACCATAAATATTGAAGCGAAGACGACCCTGAATATCGCCCAAAGGCAGATTTTGCCGGCCGCGATCGAATACTCCGGCAAACTGGGAAAAGCCGTCGAAAGCATCAACAACGCAGGAGTATGCCCAAGCGTTCAAAAAAGAGCTCTCAGCAAAACCTGCGAACTGATAAGCGAATTGAACAGCAGTATCGATGAGCTGAAAAAGGCCGTTGTTGTCGCAATTGATATTGACAACACGGCCAAAAAAGCGGAAAATTTCAGAGATTATGTTGTGCCGGCAATGAACAATGTCAGAAAAGCCGTCGACAGTCTGGAAATGGTGGTCGATGCAAAGATGTGGCCATTGCCGACTTATGTAGAAATGCTGTTCATTAAATAAATGAAAAATTAAATGGGTCTAAAAACAGGGTTAGCGCAGATAAATGCGACGGTCGGGGATTTTGCGGGTAATACCGCCAAAATCAAACAGATGTACGGCCGCGCGAAAGAGGCAAAACTTGATTTGCTGATACTGCCGGAATTGTGCGTCTGCGGCTACCCGCCGGAAGATTTACTGCTGAAAAAACATTTCCTAACGGAAAATAAAAAAGCATTAGAACAACTCGCAAAAGACTGCCCCGATATAACCATTATGGTTGGTTTCGCCGAGCCCGCCGATGGAGGCTGTTTCAATTCGCTGGCGGTTCTGGCCGATGGAAAAATCATAAAAGTGTACCGCAAGGCACTGCTGCCGAACTATGGGGTATTCGACGAAAAGAGATACTTTACCGGCGGGACCGAGCCGGTCGTAGTAAAAATTAAAAATTTATCGGTAGTATGCACAATTTGCGAAGATATCTGGGACTTGAACTGGCTGAAAGGGTTTTTGGCCGGCGTCACTGAAAAAAATCTTATCGTTAATATATCGGCATCGCCCTTTCACGCCGGGAAGATAAACGAGAAACTGGATATTCTGGAGACCTGCGCCAAAACATTCAACTGCCCTGTCGCGTACTGCAATATCGTCGGCGGACAGGACGAACTTGTATTTGACGGCAGGAGTATGTTTATAAATTCAGAGGGTCAACTTATCGCCTGCGCAAAGGCATTCGAAGAAGATTTGCTTGTCGCTGATATCGATGCAGACGGACAAATAAAATCGGACCGTGCCGAAACAAAGACCGGCGATATCGAGGAAATATACCAGGCACTTGTGCTGGGAACGAAAGATTATCTTGGAAAAAACGGTTTTAAAAAGGCGGTTGTGGGGCTCAGCGGCGGGATAGATTCGTCGCTTACCGCGGCAATCGCCGTTGATGCTCTTGGGAAAGAAAATGTCATTGGCGTTACGATGCCGACAAAATTCAACTCGGCTGAAACGATAAGCGACGCTGAAAAAACCGCAAAAAATCTGGGTATAGAATTTCATTCCATAGCAATAGAGCCAGTATTGCAGGGTTTCAATCAAAAACTTGCGAAAGTTTCCGGCTGGGACGAAAAAGGACTCGCCTTTGAGAATCTGCAGGCACGGATTCGCGGCGTTATCCTGATGTCAATGAGCAACCAGTTCGGCTATATTGTTCTGACAACAGGCAATAAAAGTGAAACCGCTGTCGGATACGCTACGCTTTACGGCGATACGGCGGGCGGATTTGCGGTCATAAAAGATGTGCCGAAAACCGTCGTTTATAAATTAAGCGAATACGTGAATAAACGGCTAAGCCGAGAAGTTGTTCCGCAAAGCGTAATTACAAGAGTGCCGAGCGCCGAACTGCGCTATGACCAGAAGGACAGCGATTCGCTGCCCGAATACGACATTCTTGACCAGATACTGAAAGCGTATGTTGAAGAGGAAAAATCCCTGCCGGAAATTATTAAACAGGGTTTCGACGCAGAGACGGTAATGAAAGTCATACGCATGGTTGACCGGAACGAATACAAACGGCGATTATGCCCGCCCGGCGTCAAAATCACGCCAAAAGCATTCGGCAGAGACCGAAGAATGCCGATTACCAACCGCTATAACCAGCAAATCCAGTAATAAACTCCCAAATCAGTAAAATTTTTATGTTACCGCTATCCCAAATCACACACTAATTAAGTGGAAAAGCATCTAAACTGACTATGGCAACTTCGCTCTTTTTCATTATAATACTTTCGTGGAAACGGACTTAAACAACATTCGGGCCTGTATCGACGGCGACAACGAAGCATACAGACGGCTTGTACAAAAGTATGAGACGCAAATCGCAAGGCTGATGTGGCGGTTTACCAGAGACAGAACCGAATGTGAAAGACTCGTTCAGGATGTATTCGTCGGGGCCTACTTAAGTCTAAAAAGCTATAGGGGTCAGGGCCCTTTCCTCCACTGGCTTAAAAGAATCGGCACTCGAACAGGATACAGATTCTGGAAAGAACAGGATAAAACCAGGCAAGTCCTGCAATTGGAAGATTTCGATACCATCGAAAAAAGCAAACAAGAGGAATTCGACTCCGCCAAGGCCGCTGAGATTTTACATTACCTCTTTGCCAGGCTGCCGAGAGCGGACAGGCTCGTATTGACGCTTATGTACTTTGAAGAATGCAGCAGCGAAGAAATCGCTCGAAGGACCGGCTGGAGCCGGGTTGCTGTAAAAATGCGGGTCTCAAGAGCCCGTAAAAAGTTGAAAAATATTGCTGAAAAGGAAAAACTTCAGGAGAAATTAGAATGGATGCACTAAAAATTATTGAGAAATTGGCCGAAAAGGCACGTAAAGAGTCGGTTCCGCAATCGGACGTCTCGCCAATGGTAATGCACGAAATAAACGCATTACAGCGTACAGAAAGCGGGGTTTTGCCGCTCGAGTTCTTCGCGGGTATATCAGCTGTGGCCGCATCGATAATAACTATCCTCTCTATCAGCGCATGGCAGTACATCGTTAATCCGTTGATACAGTTTATCGCCCCTCTTCAGGAGATGCCGTTATGGAAATAAAACCAGAAGAAAAGATTGTAAAACATTATCAGCATAAACGGATGCTGCTGTGGATTATCTGCTCGGCTGTAATCCTGATTTCAGGCATTGTTATCGGGGTCGGCGGAGCTATGCTGCTGGTTAAACACAGAATCATCGGGACAGGCCATCGGCATAAAGATGCCGCTGCCATCGCAAAAGATATAAGCAAAAAATACTGCTTGAACGAACAGCAAGCCAAACAGGTTGAAGATATTTTTAACCGGGCATTCGAGCAAAAGCGACTGCAGTGGGAAGAAAGAAGTAAACAACGCGACCGGGAAGCTCAACTTCTGATTGCGGATATGAACGATGTGCTTAATCGCCAGCAGTTCGACCGATGGAATAAAGATTTTCAGGAACTGAGAGAAAAATTCAAAAAACCGTCCAAAAAATAGACCTAAAAAACAGCTAAATCCCTCGGAAATCAGGTGATAAACTGCATTTTTCGTGTTACCTTACCTATCTTACGCACACTAACCATATAGCAGTAATATTAGCGTAATCCCTATATAGTATGGCAGAAGAAGAATGACACTTAGTTTTTATAATTTATTTGGCCACAAGTACTTAAGCTGCGAAAGAGCCGCTTTGGTTATGTTTTTGTCCGTTTTTGTTTTACTTGCCGGGTGTAACAGCGAAACCAAATACCGCACAGATACTGACAAAATCGCCTCCAATATCATCACTGAAAAACAAATTCAGGCAACCGGCAAGGCTAGTAAATTCAGCATAGAAAGACCCAGTGATATCCTTCGAAGAAGACTTCTTGCAGGCCAGAATCTGCCGACATCAAGTCCGGCTTCTCTCGGCACAGACAGTTTAAAAAAGGTAGAGCATTGGCCGGAGAAAAATTATCCGGCGGCAATTTCAGGTGGAAATATCGCTGAAATAGATGAAGTTAACAAGTCGGTAACTATCACACTAATCCAGGCACTGCAGATAGGCGCCTTCAATAGTTCCGATTATCAAGCCCAGAAAGAAGGGGTTTTCCAATCCGCCCTGTCTCTTGAACTCGAACGTCATGCTTTCAAAAATACATTCATCGCACAAGTACAAAACCTGCTCAGTACGAATACAACCGGCGACAGAACTACCAGCGGAACCGTAACAAGCGGCGAAATCGGAGCCAGCAGGAAATTCCAGTCCGGTGCGGAAATAAACGCTGCTCTGGCAATTGACCTTGCAAATCTGCTTACACTGGGCGGAGCTTCATCGACAGGACTTGCCGGCGAGGGCAGTATTTCGATACCGCTATTGAGGGGCTCCGGAAGACACATTGTCGCAGAACCTCTGACACAGGCTGAAAGAAATACGGTTTATGCAATTTGGAACTTCGAAAGATATAAAAAAGAATTCGCAGTAAATATCGCAAGCCAATACCTGGCGGTTCTTCAGCAGTTAGACAAGATTAAAAACACTGAAGCCGATTATCGC
>JAHJUV010000100.1 GCA_018828825.1 Planctomycetota bacterium
CAATGACTATAACAGTCCGGACGCGAATATGATTCAGGCGCATCCGAAAAATGGAGATTTTACGAACATCGGCGAAATCGGAATGATTTTCCGCAAACCGGCTTTCTACGAATTCGGTGACCCGTGCACAAATGTAATCGGCTATGACGACCCCAATAAATTAGAGTCCGCAGTTCGCCTCAATCTGGCAGACCCCAATTTCCAGCAGATTTTCAACTATCTGACCGTTATGGACCCGCATAAATATGGTCATCCCGACAATGAAACAAGAATCAAGGGCAGAATCAATATCAACACCGCCCCGGCGTTTGTAATAGCGCAATTGCCGTGGGTTGCCCACAGAAAGAACTATGACAGTAATGACCTTGCCAAAGCAATCGTCGCTTACAGGGACAAGATGAAAGAATCCGAAAGCGACCCTAATTATGATTATGAAGATAGAGATGGCGCCGCCGGTTTTGAAACCATCGGCCAGCTTTGCGATGTTAATGACGGTGCCGACCCCAATTTTGGAATTGATTATTATAGTCGCAAGGATGGCCCTGAGGTTGGAGACCAACTGGAATATCCTGACCTTGACCCGAATGATAATGCGGCGGATGACTTCCAGGAGCGGGATTTGATTTTCGCTCGAATCAGCGACCTTGTTACGGTTCGCAGCGATGTCTTTACCGCTTATATATTGGTGAGGGTCTGCACGAGTGTTAATGAGGACGACGAAGTTGAAGGACCGCAGAAAAGATATATGGTAATATTCGACCGCAGCGGCGTAAAGAGTTCTACCGACAGGGTCAAGATTATCGCTTTCCAATCCGTGCCGGAGGCAAGATGATTTAGCTGTAAAAGCTGTTGTTATAAACAAGAAAGGCCCGCTGCCGCCAAAGGCGGGGAACAGTTGAGCAGGAGACAGTTGAACAGTCGAGAATTAACAAAAAAGCCCTGACAAATGTCAGGGCTTTCGTTTTTCAGGTTGTTTACTCCTCAGTTAGGCTGGAACAACGTTGGTTGCGCAGGGGCCTTTCTTGCCCTGGCCTACTTCGAAATTGACGCTTTGACCTTCATCGAGAGATGTGAAGCCCGGAACCTTTATTTCCGAGTGATGAACGAACAAATCAGCGCCGCCGTCGTCCGGTGTAATAAAACCATAACCTTTACTCGAATTGAACCATTTTACTTTACCTGTGCTCACGTGTGTACTCCTTATGCTAAAAAATAACTAAACTGTCTCTCTACGACTATTTACCAGGAAATACTACCGAGAGATGAAATAATGTCCCTGAAACTTTCAATATGCTTAATACTTAACATTACTGCCGCTTTTTTACTGTTATTGTTAATATTAATTTTACCGCACTATTAAAGCAAAACAGCCGGAAATATGCAACAAATAAATGAAGATTTATGCAAAAAATCGACCTGAAAAGATGGAAATTACGTCTAAATCAGCCTTTATTCGTCAAAAAATGCGGTTTTAGCAGATGGAATTTTTGGCAGAGGACTAATTTAATTTGGCTCGCAGCGTTTCGGCCCGCAGGATATCCCGCTGTTCGGCGTTGAGTGGCCGGCCCTTGTTTATCTGCAAATGAGCAGGCTGGGTGAGCAGGAAAAGCTCATTTATCGTATCAATTGATATTTCCTTGATTCGGCCCATATTGATGCCCATCCTCAAATTACTCAGAAGGAACATAGCCTCGTGGGAACTGATAAGTCTTGCGTTTTTCAGCACGGCCAGGGCGCGGGCGATTTTGTCGTCTAAAATATTGGCGTCTTTTGCCAGCAGCCTGTCGCGGGCGATTCTTTCGTATTCGACGACTTTGGGGATTATCAGCGTCTGGAAGTCTTCGATGATTTGTTCTTCGCTGATGCCGAGCGTAACCTGGTTCGAAATCTGGAAGAAATCGCCAACGGCTTCGGTGCCTTCGCCGAACAGACCCCGGACCGTAAGGTTCATATCTTTTGCCGACTCGAACAGTTTCTTGAGCTGGTCTGTCATTTTAAGGCCGGGCAGATGCATCATCACTGAGACCCTTATGCCTGTTCCGAGATTGGTAGGACAGGCGGTCAGGAATCCGTAGCGGTGGCTGAAGGCGTATTCGATTTTTTCGCCTATGGCATCGTCAATCCGGCTGATTTGCTGCCAGCATTTGTCCAGGTTAAGACCCGGTGCCAGAACACAGAGCCTCAAGTGGTCTTCTTCGTTTATTTGGGCGGCGAAAAGCTCGTTTTTTGCGATAACAACGCCGCGCGGGCCTTGGCCGACAGCAAGGTTTCGGCTGATTAGCTGTCTTTCAATAAGGAAATCTCTTTCAAGGCCGCTGCCGCCGGCAATATCGATAAAAGCAATATCGCCAAGCTGGCCAAGCGAGAGTATGATTTCCTTAAGGGTCTGCAGGATGTCTTGTTTTTCCTTATCGTCGCATCGGGAAATGAATCTGTGACCTGCCAGATTACGCGCGAGCCTTATCCGCGAAGAGACGACAATGTCCGATAAAGGAACACTGGGGTCGAACCATTGGCTCGTTTTCGTACTTAAATCTGTAAGTCTCATTGCAATTCTTTTAGCTGGTCTCTGATTTTTGCAGCCAGTTCGTAATCTTCCTTCTCAACGGCCTGGCTCAATTGCTTTTGCAGCTCTTCGATTTTATCCTGATTTTCGGGCTTGGCGTTTGAGCTATTTTGTATTTGGGCAGGAATTTTTCCTTTGTGCGTCAGATTATTGTCCTGTGTTTTTTCGATGACCTCCTTTAGGTCGCTCTCGAAGACATCGTAGTCTTTCGGACAGCCGAGCAGTGCCTGTTTGCGAAACTGCTCCATTGTTATGCCGCATTCGGGACAGACCTTGTGGGATTTTTCAGAACCGCC
>JAHJUV010000101.1 GCA_018828825.1 Planctomycetota bacterium
ATGCTGCTTGTGATAGTTGTTTTTGGAATCGGTATTATCCGTTCTTTTTTTACTCCTGAAAAGACCAGAGCGATTTTAAGTTCAAAAACTGAGAGTGTGGCAAATGTTCTTGCGGCGCTGCTCGGTGTGGTTACGCCTTTTTGTTCCTGTTCGGCGGTTCCTTTGTTTGTGGGTTTTGTGACGGCGGGTGTGCCGCTTGGCGTGACGTTTTCATTTCTAATTTCGGCTCCGATGATAAATGAGGTTGCGCTTGTTATGCTTTTCGGGATGTTCGGCTGGAAGGTGGCGGGGCTGTATATGGGTGTCGGATTGTTAATTGCGATAGTTGCCGGGTGGATTCTCGGAAGATTGCATATGGAAAAATATATTGAGCCTTGGGTTTTCGAAACGCAGGTCGGCCAGGTCGCCCCGGGCGAGTCTATGAACTGGCAGGACAGGATTAATTACGGACTGAACGCGGTGCATGATATTGTCGCGAAGGTTTGGATTTATGTTGTTTTGGGAATAGCGGTCGGCGCGGGGATTCACGGATATGTGCCGCAGGATTTTATGGCTTCGTTTATGGGCAAAGGGGCGTGGTGGTCAGTTCCGCTTGCGGTGGTGCTTGGCGTGCCGATGTATTCAAACGCGGCTGGGATAATACCGATCGTCAAGGCGCTGCTGGAAAAAGGCGCGGCGATGGGTACGGTTCTGGCGTTTATGATGGCGGTAATCGGATTGTCACTTCCTGAGGCGATTATTTTACGGAATATTTTGAAGCCGAAACTTGTTTTTACGTTTTTCGGTATCGTTGCAGCTGGAATTATAATTATCGGTTATCTTTTCAATATAGTTTTTTAATCGGAATATTATGGCGACAGAAGAAAAAACAAGAAGTCTCGGAATATTCGAACGATATCTTACTGTCTGGGTGATTCTTTGCATTATCGCAGGAATAATTTTAGGTAAATTGACGCCAGGCTTTGCGAAAACGCTCGACGGTATGGCGATTTATGTCAAAGGCGCGCCGGTAGTTTCGATTCCAATCGCAATTTGTCTTTTCTTTATGATGTATCCGATTATGGTCAAGATTGACTTTGCCGAGGTATTAAAAGCCGGCAGAAGTATAAAACCCGTCGGACTTACGCTCTTTGTGAACTGGGCGATTAAACCGTTCACGATGTACGCAATAGCGTTTCTGTTTCTGGGCGTTTTATTCAGGACATTTATCGGCGTTGATGCGGTCGATATTGTCAAAATGCCTTTCGGTCTCGATTTGCCTGTCGGCGCCGTTTACGGCGCAGGAAAAGTAATTGAACAAAGCGGTATAAAGGTCCTCGAAGTTCCGCTGTGGCGAAGTTATCTGGCGGGCTGTATCCTGCTCGGCATCGCTCCATGCACGGCGATGGTTCTTGTTTGGGGATATCTTGCCAAGGGAAACAATAGTCATACCCTTGTGATGGTTGCGATTAATTCGCTCAGTATGCTTGTGCTTTATGGTCTGCTTGGCGGATTTCTGCTCGGCGTAGGGCGATTGCCCGTGCCCTGGCAGGCTCTCGTTCTCTCTATCGCGATTTATGTCGCTCTGCCGCTGGTTGCGGGGTTCTTTTCAAGAAAATGGATTATCGCTCACAAAGGCCGGCAGTGGTTCAATGAAAAATTTCTGCACTTTTTGACGCCTGTTACAATCATCGCTCTGCTGATTACGCTGGTGCTGCTGTTTTCCTTCAAAGGCGAAGTTATTCTTTCTAATCCGCTGACAATCCTTTGGATTGCGATACCGCTGTTCATACAAACAAATTTAATATTCTGGATAACATATATTACCGCGAAACTTTGGAAATTTAATTATAAAGACGCCGCTCCCTCGGCTATGATTGGCGCATCGAATCATTTTGAAGTCGCCATTGCCACCGCTACAATGCTTTTCGGCCTGTCTTCCGGTGCGGCTCTTGCGACTGTTGTCGGCGTTCTGATTGAAGTGCCGGTAATGCTGATGCTCGTAAAAATATGCCTTAAAACACAAAATTGGTTTAAAACTGTTTAATGAAAAAGGTGCGGGATGAAAAAAATTCAGATTCTCGGAACAGGCTGTCAGAAGTGTACAAAACTTGCTGATTTGACCCGCCAGGCTGCCGATGAACTCGGTATCGAATACGAACTCGAAAAAGTTACGAAAATAAGCGACATATTGAAGTTCGGCGTAATGGTAACGCCTGCGTTGGTTATTGACGGTAAAGTGGAAGTATCGGGTAAAGTGCCAAACATTGAAGAAGTTAAAAAAATGATAAGTTGAACCTTCAACATTGAACGTTCAACGTTGAAGGTTCGATGTTCAGCGTTCTTTATTTTTTACCGGAGTTTTTAATGAAGAATATCTGGAAGATTATTGTTGTTTTGCTTCTTGTCTCTGCGGTAGCCGCCGTTGTCGTTCTCAAAAGGGCAGAAAACCAGTCCTCCCGGCCGCAAAAAACCGCAAGCGATTCCAACAACTCGCTTGTTATGGCTGTTGAAGCGGTCGAACCGAAAAAACTCCCGCGGCTGGTTGATTTGGGCGCCGACAAATGTATCCCCTGCAAAATGATGATTCCGGTTCTTGAAGAGCTAAGCACTGAATACAAGGGGAAATTACAGGTGATATTTTATGATGTCTGGAAAAATCCAGCTTATGGCCGGCAGTATGGCATAAGAGTTATACCTACGCAGATTTTTCTCGACCCCAGCGGCAAAGAACTTTTCCGCCACGAAGGATTCTTCTCGAAGGAAGATATCCTGGCGAAATGGAAAAAATTCGGATTCGACTTTTCCGGGAATAAATAATGGAGCAGTTATTTGAAAAACTCACCCACGCTGTTGAAGGCGCTGCCTTAATCGCCGTCGCCGCCTCGTTTATATGGGGTGTGTTGAGTATTTTGCTCAGTCCCTGCCATTTGGCAAGCATTCCCTTAATTGTTGGTTTCATTGATGAGCAGGGCAGGATTTCCACCAAACGGGCATTCTGGATTTCCACACTGTTTGCCGCTGGAATACTTATAACTATCGGGATTGTAGGCGCAATTACCGCTGCGGCAGGGCGAATGCTCGGCGATGTTGGAAAATGGGGCAACTATTTCGTCGCCGCAATATTCTTTCTCGTCGGTCTTGGCCTGCTTGATGTAATTGGTATGCCTTTTTCCGGCCCCGCCAAGGTTGGTATGAAACAAAAAGGCGCACTTGCCGCCTTTATTTTGGGGCTTGTCTTTGGAATAGCTATCGGCCCCTGCAGTTTCGCATATATGGCTCCGATGCTGGCGGTCACGTTCAAACTTGCTTCGACAAATATTTTTTATGGTATTTTACTGCTGCTCGTTTACGGCATCGGTCATTGCTGTGTAATCGTCCTTGCAGGCACTTTTACAGAGGTTGTCCAGCACTATCTCAACTGGAACGAAAAATCAAAAGGCGCTGTAATCCTCAAAAGAATCTGCGGCGTACTCGTCCTTGCAGGCGGCCTGTATATGATTTATACCGCCTGAATATGAAAAAATAATCGACAATTATCTTTACTTCTTTACTTCCTTGCCTCTCTGCCTCATTTCTGCTAAAATAACCAAATACTAAATGCCAAATACCAAATACTATTAAGGACGATTGATGAAACTTACTTTTCACGGGGCCGCACGCGAAGTTACCGGCTCAGCTCACATAGTTACAATTAACGGCAAAAATATCCTTTTGGACTGCGGCCTGTTCCAGGGCAAAAGAAAAGAAGCGTTCGAGAAGAACCGCCATTTCCTCGTTGACCCCGATAAAATTGATGTAATGCTGCTCTCGCACGCTCATATGGACCACAGCGGCAATATTCCGACTCTCATCAAGAAGGGCTACAAAGGCAAAGTCTATTGCACCGATGCCACCGCCGATTTATGCGGAATAATGTTCAGGGATTGCGCCCATATCCAGACTTATGACGTTAAGTACGTCAACAAAAAGCGTCTCCGGCAGGGCAAGGCCCCATTCGAGCCATTATATACCGCCGAAGATGCCGATAAGGCGATGGAGCATCTCGAACCTGTACCTTATTCGAAACCTTTCAAAATTTTCGACGATGTCGAGGTCTGTTTCCACGATGCCGGCCACATTTTAGGCTCCGCCTTTACGGAGATAAATTTTAAAGAAAACGGCAGCACGAAAAAACTTGTGTTCACCGGCGACATTGGCCGTCATGACATCCCGATTCTAAAGGACCCTGTCGTTATAAAAGACATTGATTATTTAATTACTGAAAGCACTTACGGCGACCGCAGGCATCCGCCCGCCGAGAACGTAAAGGCCGCTATGAAAGAGGTCGTCAATAAAATCTGCAAAACAAAGGGAAAATTGATTATCCCCGCTTTCAGCATCGGCAGAACGCAGTTCCTCGTCTATATATTGAACAAATTATATACCGAAGGCAAAATCTGTCCGCTGCCGGTTTATGTCGATTCGCCGCTATCCAGCGCAGCGACGAAAATATACTCAAAGCACAGGGAATGCTGGGATGCTGCCGCTGCCGAGTTTATGATAAACGGCCATAAACCTTTCGATTTTGAAACCCTGCGATACACCGAAGGCGTCAATGAATCCAAATCCTTAAATAACATACCCGGCCCGATGATTATCATTTCCGCCTCCGGTATGTGCGAAGCCGGCCGAATCCTTCATCATCTAAAGAACAATATAACCGACCCTAAAAACATCGTTTTGATTGTGGGTTATATGGCTCAAAATACTCTTGGCCGTCGCATCGCCGAGCATCAGAAAGAAGTCAAAATCTTTGGTACGCCTCTGCCGCTGGCCGCTGAAGTTGAAGAAATGGCCGCCTTGAGTGCCCATGCTGACCAGTTTGAAATGCTCGACTATTTCAACCGCTGCGGCGCCTCGCATATTGAGCATGTCTTTTGTGTCCATGGCGAGCAGAACGCTCTGGATTTCTTCTCCCAAAGGCTCCTCGAAGCCGGAATGAAAAACGCCCATATCCCCTCGCCAGGCCAGAGTTTCGAGTTATAGCCTTTTTTGTTTTTGCTTGCAAAAAAGGCTATAATTTTGTAAACTCTTCTTCCTGTCGCCAACGTAGCTCAACGGTAGAGCTCCGGTTTTGTAAACCGGGGGTTATCGGTTCGAATCCGATCGTTGGCTTTTAAGGCTCCATCTCGCTAAAAAGACCGGTAAAAGGGCAAATCTTTACTTGACCGTCTCCGCTTTAAATATATATAATCACTGGTTCCCTTAATTGGGGAATTTTATGGAGAAACAAGGTGCAAAAAGCGATTGAAAAAGCAAAAGCTCTTATCGAGGCGATGGAGTACATCCGTCTGTTTCGCGGCAAAATCGTGGTTGTCAAGCTTGGCGGAAGCGTCCTCGACGACCTCGAATTGCGCAAAAAGCTTCTGACTGACGTTGTCTTTATGGCCACTGTCGGCATACAGCCGATTCTCGTCCACGGCGGCGGGAAAGCCATCACAAAGGCGATGAACGAATCCGGCCTCGAGCCTCAGTGGGTCAACGGCAGACGCTACACCGACGAGCGGACAATGGCAATCGTCGAGCACGTACTTGTACACGATATGAACAAATCGATTTGCGAGACCATAAATGAGCTTGGCTGTGAAGCGATGGGTCTGCACTCGCTCGGCAGTTGTGCTCTCTTCGCCGAGCCTCTGTGTTACACAGATTCCCAGGGCAGAAAAATCGACCTCGGCCTCGTCGGCGAAGTCAAAACCGTCAACGGCACCTTGCTCAAGACCCTTTGTGCAAATGGAACGATTCCGGTTATCGCTCCTGTCGCAATCGACCGTGCAGGCGGGAAGCTCAACGTCAACGCTGACAGCGCGGCCGGCAAAGTCGCTGCTGCCGTCGAAGCCGAAAAATTTGTCTCCGTCAGCGACACAAACGGCATACTCAAGGATGTCAACGACCCCGACAGCGGCGTTACCAGCGTTACCGAAGCCGAGATAAAGCAGATGATTGACTCATGCGTGATAAATGAAGGTATGCTGCCAAAAGTCGAGGCCTGTCTGATTGCCATCGACGGCGGCGTAAAAAAAGCTCATATAATCGACGGCCGAATCCAGCATTCGCTCCTTTTGGAAATTTACACTGACCAGGGCGTCGGCACGCAGATAGTTAAATAGGAATAAAAATGAACACGCAAGATGTAATCAAATTGTTCGACCAGTATGTCATCGCCAATTACGGCCGTCTCCCCAAGGTTATCGACCACGGGCAGGGCAGTTATATATATGATACCGATGGCAATAAAATCCTCGATATGTTCCCCGGCTGGGCCGTCAGTGGTATCGGCCACTGCCACCCGAAAGTCGTAAAGGCAATCCAGGCCCAGGCCGCAAAGCTTCTGCATATGGACAATACTTTTTACACCGAATTGCAGGGCAAACTTGCAAAGCTGCTCAGCGAACGCGCATTCGGCGGAAAAAGCTTTTTCTGCAACAGCGGCGCCGAGGCAATCGAAGCCGCGATGAAACTTGCCCGAATCCATACGCCAAAAAACAAATTTAAATACATTACTACTCTGGGCAGTTTTCACGGCCGGACATTCGGCGCTATGACCGCCACAGCTCAGCCGAAAAAATTTGAAAACTTCCAGCCCGTAGTTCCCGGCTTTATCTATGTTCCGTTTAACGATATTGCCGCGATGGAAAACGCCTTTGACGACGAAGTTGCCGCCGTAATGATTGAGCCCATCCAGGGCGAAGGCGGAATTAACGTCGCCTCGAAAGAATATATGCAGGCGATTCGCAAACTTTGCGACAAAAACCAGGCCGTGATGATTCTCGATGAGGTTCAAACAGGTATGGGCCGAACGGGCAAATGGTTCGGCTATCAGCATTATGACGTTGTGCCCGACATTATCACTTTGGCAAAGGCCCTCGGCGGCGGTGTCGCTGTCGGCGCTATGATGGCAAAGTCCGATGTCGCCGCTTCGCTCGTCCCCGGCACACACGCGTCCACTTTCGGCGGTAATTGTCTCGCCTGCGCTGCGGGCATCGCTGTAGTTGAAGCTATCGAAGAAGAAAAACTTCTCGAAAACGCCGCCAAAATCGGCCTATATGCCGCCGATAAGCTAAACCAGTTAAAGCCAAAACACAGTATTATCGACCACGTCCGTGGCAAAGGTCTTATGATTGGCATTCAGCTAAAATCCCCCGGCGCCGAGATTGTCAGCAAATGTCTCGACAGCGGCCTGAGAATAAATTGTACCCAGGACACCGTCCTGCGTTTTATGCCTGCGATGAACGTAACCGCAAAGCAGATTGACGAAGCGGTTAAAATTCTCGATAATGTTCTTGGCGAGATGAAATAATGAATCCCGCACCTTTCAACATTCATAAAAAAACAAGGGTACGTGATTCAAAATATTGTACAAAATAATTTTATGTTAATAAAAATACGAGAATGAAAGAAGGTGCGGGATGAAAGATTTTTTATCAGTAAGCAGTTGCACAACGCAAGACCTTCTCGAACTGCTCGATTTAAGCGATAAGCTCAAGAAGTACTACAAAAAAGGCAATCGAGACCTTTGCCTCGTCGGTAAAAGTCTGGTTATGCTCTTTGAAAAACCGTCCCTCCGCACACGGATGAGTTTTCAAATCGCTATGAGCCAGCTTGGCGGTAATCCCATTTATGTAAAGCCCGAAGACATCGGCGGAATCGGAAAACGCGAACCCATTAAGGATATGGCTCGTGTTCTCGACCGTTACGCCGACGGCATTATGGCGCGAACTTTCGCCCACGAAACCGTCATCGAGCTTGCAAAGTTTGCCGAGATTCCCGTTATAAATGCCCTCACCGACTGGTCGCATCCCTGCCAGGCGATGGCCGACATTATGACTATCCGTGAACATTTCGGAAAACTGGCCGGTATAAAAATTGCCTACATCGGCGATGGAAATAATGTCGCTCGTTCGCTTGCCTTCGGCTGCGCTAAACTCGGTATGAAAATCGTCATCGCTTCGCCAAAAGGTTACGAGCTGGACGAAAAGTCGATTTCACGTACAAACGAAATTGCCCCCGGTACGACTACCCAGACCGATGACCCTCGTCAGGCCGTCAAGGATGCAAATATAATTTACACCGACACCTGGATAAGTATGGGACAGGAAGATGAAAAGGCCAAACGCATCGCTGATTTCCAGGGATTTGCCGTCGATGCCGAACTGATTTCACTATCGCCGAAGGCAAAAATTATGCACTGCCTACCCGCTTATCGCGGATACGAAATAACCGATGAGGCTATGGAGTCGGAAAATTCGATCGTCTTCGACCAGGCCGAAAACCGCCTACACTTCCAGCGCGCATTGCTTAAAAAACTTCTAAGCTGATGAAAATTCTCCTTGCTACAACTAATCCGGGCAAGCTTAAAGAAATTTCAGAGATGCTCGATTTCAATATCGATTGGAAAAGCCTTTCTGATTTTCCAGATATAAAAGAAATCGTAGAGGATGGGGAGACCTTCGCCGAAAACGCACGCAAAAAAGCCCTCGGCTACGCAAAACAAACAGGCCTTTGGACACTCGCCGATGATTCCGGTTTAGTTGTCGATGCGCTCTCAGGAGAGCCAGGCGTAAAATCTGCTCGTTTCAGCGGCGAAAAAGAAAAAAACCGAACTCTACTCGACCATAAAAATATGGCAAAACTCCTGGACTTGCTAAAAGATGTTCCAAAAGAAAAAAGAACCGCAAGATTCCTCTGCTGTCTTTGTTTGGCAAGTCCCGAAAAAGTCTTGATTGAAACCCAGGGCAGGCTTGAAGGGTTTATCGCTGAAAAAGAAGCGGGAAATAACGGCTTTGGCTACGACCCCGTTTTTTTCGTGCCGTCTCTTAACAAAACCGTTGCGCAACTTTCCCGTGAGGAAAAAAATGCGATAAGTCATCGCGGCCAGGCCGTAAAAAATCTCAAACCACTCCTCGAAAAGCTATTAAAGACCCTCTAACTCATCTTTTTTGTCCTTGACATCGGGGCTGATTGTCTGTATTTGTCCTTGTCTTATGGCAAAAACGACTCATTCAAAGAGCACGGCAGCTAAAAATCTTGTTATAGTAGAATCTCCGGCAAAGGCTAAAACTATTAACAAATATCTCGGCTCCGATTTCGAAGTCCAGGCTTCAATGGGTCACGTCCGCGATTTGCCTTCCAAAGGAATCAGCGTCGATATCGAAAATAATTTCGAGCCGACATACGAGATTACCTCCAGCAGAAAAAAACTTGTCAGTTCGCTAAAAGCCTCCGCGAAAAATTGCAAAAGATTATACCTCGCTACAGACCTTGATAGAGAGGGCGAAGCCATCGCCTGGCATCTGTCTCAGGTCCTCGGCGTACCCGAGGAAAGAACCAACCGCGTAATTTTTAACGAGATAACAAAAAAGGCAATCGAACAGGCCTTTGCCAATCCAGGCAAAATCGACATCGACAAGGTAATGGCCCAGCAGGCAAGACGTATCCTTGACCGAATCGTCGGCTATAAGATTAGTCCTCTGCTCTGGAAGAAAGTCGCCAGAGGTTTATCTGCCGGCAGAGTGCAATCGGTCGCCGTAAAAATGATTGTCCAGCGCGAACGCGAAATCCGCGCCTTTGTCCCCGTCGAATATTGGCTCATCCCGGCCATTTTCACAAACCAGCTCGGCAAACAAAAAGAATACGCCGAATTATGGCAGAAATTTCAGAGCCCAAGCGATAGCACAGGGAGTTTCAAACCCCCGACCATTGCCAAACAAAATGACTGGCTTGCTGACCATAACGCCTTCAGTGCCGAGCTTTCAACCGTAGATGGAAAAGCTTTCTCTACTGACAACACTGCCGATGTGCAGAAAATATATCAGGCCCTTAAGGAAGCCGCCTTTGCTATCAGTAATATCCAGCTGAAAAGCTCAACCTCACGTCCCGCTCCTCCGTTTATTACTTCCACCCTCCAGCAGGCAGCGGCAAATCGTCTCGGCTTTCCAACCAAGCGAACAATGCGCATCGCCCAGCAGTTATACGAAGGCATCGACCTTGGCTCGATGGGAACGCTGGGCCTTATTACATATATGAGAACCGACAGCACGCACCTTTCGCCGGATGCCATTAACGATGCAAGAAAATATATCTCGAATAACATCGGCCCGCAGTACGTTCCTGAAAAACCGAACTTCTACGCCTCTGGCAAAAACGCCCAGCAGGCCCATGAAGCCATCAGGCCGACTGACGTCGATATTGTCCCCGAACAGATTAAATCTTTGCTCTCCGATGAGCAGTATAAATTATATCAGCTCATCTGGCGAAGGTTCGTCGCCTCACAGATGTCCGCCGCAAAATGGGATACTACAACCCTTGAAATTTCTGCCGACACTTCCATTGGCAAATGTATCTACAAGGCCCAGGGCAGGGTGCTCGTCTTTGATGGCTTTACCAAAATCTGGCATACAGGCTCCGCCGAGCAGCAGTTGCCGCCGTTATCTCAGGGCGACAAATTAGCCGTCATCGGTATAAAGGCCGACCAGCACTTCACAAAGCCGCCTGCCCGCTATAACGAAGCCTCGCTTGTCAAGGCGCTTGAAAAGGAAGGCATCGGCAGACCAAGCACCTACGCCTCGATTATCAGTACTATCCAGGACCGCCGTTACGTTGAGCAGCTCGATAGGCAGTTCCATACTACTGACATCGGCGAAGTCGTAACTGAGAAACTCGATGAGTTCTTCCCGAAGATTATGGATATGGCCTTTACAAGGTATATGGAGTCTCAGCTCGACAAAATTGAAGAGCAGCATCTTGACTGGCTCGTTGTCTTAAAAGAATTTTACGGCCCGTTCGAAAAGAACCTCAAAATCGCCGGCGAGCAGATGCAGCACGCAAAGGCCGAGACTACTCCCAGCGAATACACTTGTCCGAAATGCGGCAAGCCTCTTGTCTATCGTTTCGGCAAGAACGGCAAATTCTTAAGTTGTTCCGCTTATCCCGAATGCAAGTTTGCCAATCCTTGCGATAAAGAGGGCAAGATGGTCGTCGATGAGGTTACTGAGCACAAGTGTCCAAATTGCGGCAAGCCTATGGTCAAAAAGCGCAGCCGGTTCGGCGTGTTTCTTGGTTGTTCCGATTATCCCGAATGCAAGACCGCTCAGCGTATAGATAAGGATGGCAACATTGTTCCTCCGAAGGCTCCTCCTGAGCCAACAGGTATTAAGTGTTATAAATGTGACCAGGGCGAGCTTGTAATCCGCCAGAGCAAAAAAGGTCCTTTCCTTGGCTGTAATAAGTTCCCAAGGTGCAGGACTATTATAAGCTTTAAAAAATTAGACGAGTTAAAAGAGCTTCAAAGTAAAGGTCAATGGCCTCCATCATCTTGGGAGAAGGCTGACGAATTGCTTGGCCGGACAAAAAAGACCGCCTCAAAGAAAACATCAGAAAAACCCTCAAAAAAATCGGCTAAAAAGGAACTTTCTAAAAAGTCTTAGCCTGTTTACTTCTTTATGCTTTGACACAGGCCGTCGTTTTGATTATTATTTCTATGAAAAGTGTGACAGGAAACTTGAAGATGAAATATAAGCCGGCTGATGCGAGATACGAAAAAACGAGATACAACCGTTGCGGGCGAAGCGGTCTGATGCTGCCCGCGGTATCGCTTGGGTTGTGGCATAACTTCGGCGACGTAGATAAATTTGAAATCGGCAGGGCGATGGTGCGCCGGGCATTCGACCTTGGCATTACCCATTTCGACCTCGCCAATAATTACGGCCCGCCGGCCGGCTCGGCGGAACGCAACTTCGGCAAAATACTCAAACTCGATTTGGCCAAATACCGTGATGAAATGATTATCTCAACAAAAGCCGGCTACTGGATGTGGCCCGGCCCGTATGGCGAATGGGGATCAAGAAAATACCTCTTAGCCAGCCTTGACCAGTCTCTCAAACGCCTCGGACTCGATTATGTCGATATTTTTTATTCGCATAGATTCGACCTGAACACCCCTTTGGACGAGACAATGTCCGCCCTCGATACAGCCGTCAAACAAGGCAAGGCTATTTACACGGGAATCTCGAACTATGGGCCCGCACAAACCGCAGAGGCGGCGAAGATTCTGCGACGGCTCGGCTCTCCCTGCCTGATTCATCAGCCCAACTATTCGATGTTAGACCGCTGGATAGAAGACGGCCTGTTAGGCGTTCTCGAAAAGGAAGGAATCGGCTGTATATGCTTCTCGCCGCTGGCACAGGGGTTATTGACGGATAAATATCTTAAGGGTATCCCCAAAAACAGCAGGGCGGCAAAGCCGCACGGTTTTCTCAAACGCGAACAGGTTACCGAGCAGGTCTTGAAAAAGGTCAGTGCTTTGAATACCATCGCCCGCAAACGCGGCCAGACGCTCGCTCAAATGGCTCTTGCATGGGTATTGCGGGATAAGCGCATCACTACGGTACTGATAGGAGCCAGCCGGGTCGAACAGGTCGAGCAGAATATCGCTGCCCTGAATAACCTCAAATTCGCCGCCGATGAACTTGAACGAATCGAAAAAATCTTAAAGGGCGATTAAAAACTTGACCGAAGCCAGGTGGGATTTAATATTCATAATAATCTCTGTGCTTAAAGATTATTCTTGTGTGCCTAAAAATTGTGATACATCCTTCCCCTTTTTCCCTCTGAAAACGAAAAAATAGGTTGCCATTTCGGGTTATAAGTATAGAATCAACAGTTTATTTATCTTCAGCTTTTACAGAGTTGAAAGGTCTTTTTCGACATAACGGGTTGTAAGTGCAGTAATTTTAGTTAGTTAAACGGGAGCAATTATGAAGTCCAATAAGGTAATGATTGACGGCAATGCAGCAGCGGCTCACGTAGGTCATGCGACAAATGAAGTTATTGCCATTTATCCGATAACGCCAAGCTCGAATATGGGCGAGATTTCCGATGCCAAATCGGCAGCGGGCGAAAAGAATATCTGGGGTACGATACCGAGTGTAACAGAGATGCAGTCCGAAGGCGGGGCCAGTGGTGCAGTTCACGGCGCTTTGGCGGCAGGTGCCTTGACTACAACATTCACCGCATCGCAGGGTCTGCTTTTAATGATTCCTAATATGTACAAAATTGCCGGCGAACTTACGCCGACGGCGTTTCATGTCTCGGCAAGGTCGCTTGCCTGTCAGGCGCTGTCGATATTCGGCGACCATTCCGATGTTATGGCCTGCAGACAAACCGGTTTTGCGATGCTCTGCTCAGGAAGCATTCAGGAGGTAATGGACCTTGCACTCATCGCTCAGCAGTCAACACTTAAAGCACGTATTCCCTTCCTGCATTTCTTCGATGGATTCAGGACGAGCCACGAAATACAGAAAATCGACCAGATAGATTTCGACCAGATGCGGCAAATGATTGACGACGAACTTGTGTGGGCACATAAACAAAGGGCGCTAAGCCCTGACCGCCCGCAGATTAGCGGTACCAGCCAGAACCCGGACGTTTATTTCCAGGGACGCGAAACGGTCAATAAATATTATCTTGCGACGCCTGCGATTGTTGAAGAAACGATGCGCAAGTTCGAAAAAATCGTCGGCAGGAAATATAACCTCTTCGATTATGTCGGCGCACCTGACGCCGAGAAAATAGTTATAATTATGGGTTCGGGCGCAGAAACCGTCCACGAAACAGTCGAATATCTTGTCTCCAAAGCTCAGAAAGTCGGCGTTTTAAAAGTTAGATTGTTCAGACCTTTCAGCAACAGGCATTTTATGGCTGCTATCCCGAAGACCGTTAAGAAAATTGCGGTTCTGGACAGGACAAAAGAGCCTGGTTCGCTCGGCGAGCCTTTATATATGGATGTCAGAACCGGCGTAGGCGAGGCGATGAGCGATAAATACGCTCCGTTTGCCGATTACCCGCTGATTGTGGGCGGAAGATATGGACTTGGCTCGAAAGAATTTACTCCATCAATGGCAAAAGCTGTATTTGACAACCTCGATGCAAAAGAGCCGAAGAATCATTTTACGGTTGGAATTAACGATGATGTAACAAACAGCAGTCTCACTGTCGATGATTCGTTCATCATACCGCAGGAAGGTCTTTATACCGCGATGTTCTTCGGTCTTGGCTCTGATGGTACTGTCGGTGCGAACAAAAACTCCATTAAAATTATCGGTAATTTGACCGACAATTACGCACAGGGCTATTTCGTATATGACTCGAAAAAGGCCGGTGCGAAAACTGTTTCGCATCTGCGATTCGGCAAAAATATTATCCGCAGACCTTACCTTATTCGCCAGGCCGATTTTGTCGCCTGTCACAATCCGAGCTTTGTTGAAAAATATGATATGCTCGCCAACATCAAGCAGGGCGGAACATTTTTAATGACGAGTATGCACAGCAAAGATGAAGTCTGGGACACTCTGCCGCAGGAACTTCAGAAGCAGATTATCGATAAAAAACTCAAGTTCTATTGCATCGATGCGATTTCAATCGCACAAAAACTCGGACTGGGTGCCAGAATCAACACGATTATGCAGGTTGCGTTTTTCAAGATAAGCAATATCATCCAGATTGAAGAGTCTGTTGAAGCCATAAAGAAAGCCATAGAAAAGAGTTACGGCAAAAAGGGACAGAAGATTGTGGATATGAACAATGCCGCCGTCGATGCCGCTTTGTCGGAAGTTTATGAAGTGAATGTGCCTGCTTCTGTTACGAGCAAAACGGTTATGCCGCCTGCTGTGCCGAGTGATGCGCCGCAATTTGTAAAAGAAGTTATCGGCGAAATCATAGCCGACAGGGGCGATGCGATACCGGTAAGCAAGATGCCCGCCGACGGCAAATTCCCATCAGCGACAACTCAATACGAAAAAAGAAATATCGCTGTCGATATTCCTGTATGGGAACATGACGTTTGTATCCAGTGCGGCCAGTGCTCGCTTGTGTGTCCACATGCCGCGATAAGAGTAAAGAATTACGACAAGAAATATCTCGATAATGCGCCGAAGACTTTTAAGTCCACAGATTCGAAGGGCAAAGAATTCGTAGGTATGAAATGGACCGTGCAGGTCGCTCCGGAAGATTGTACCGGCTGCGGCAACTGCGTGATGATATGTCCGGCGCAGCAGAAAGACGCCGAGAAAAAACCGACAGGAAAGAAGGCGATAAATATGTCTCCGCAGGAACCGTTGCGTTTGGCCGAGCGTGAAAATTATACGCATTTCCTGTCGATACCAAATACCGACCCTGCTCTTTACAACCTTAATACGGTAAAGGGCAGCCAGCTTACTCAGCCGCTATTCGAATATTCAGGCGCCTGTGCAGGATGCGGCGAAACGCCTTATGTGAAACTGCTCACACAGCTTTTCGGCGACAGGGCTCTTATAGGCAACGCTACGGGCTGTTCGTCGATTTACGGCGGAAACCTGCCAACGACGCCTTACAGCGTCAGACCTGATGGCAGAGGGCCGGCCTGGAGCAATAGCTTGTTTGAAGATAACGCTGAATTCGCGATGGGTATGCGACTGGCAGTCGATAAGTTCAAGGAATTTGCGATCGAGCAGCTCGATGCAGTGGCCCAAAAAGGCTGTGTTGAAAAGGCTTTTGCAGATGAACTTCGCCAGGCCGCGATTGCAAACGACCCATCACAGGTTGAAATTGAAAAACAGCGCGCCAGGGTCGCAAAGTTAAAAGAACTGTGCAGCAAGAGTAAATGTGCCGAATGCAGTCAGCTTCTGAGCGTTGCGGATTATCTTGTTCGCAAGAGTGTCTGGGCGCTTGGCGGCGACGGCTGGGCTTATGATATCGGTTATGGCGGACTCGACCATGTCCTTGCCAGCGGTAAGGATGTGAATGTCCTCGTGCTCGATACGGAAGTTTATTCCAATACGGGCGGGCAGATGTCGAAATCGACGCCAAGGGCCGCGGTTGCTCAGTTCGCCGCAGACGGAAAACCGGTCGCCAAGAAAGACCTCGCTATGCTCGCGATGACTTACGGAAGCATTTATGTCGCCAGGATTGCGCTGGGTGCAAGTCCTGTCCAGGCGGTAAGGGCATTCGCTGAGGCCGAAAGTTATAAAGGACCTTCGCTGATTCTCGCTTATTCGCACTGCATCGCGCACGGATATAATCTTCTTAACGGATATGAACATCAGAAACAGGCCGTCGCAAGCGGATATTGGCCTTTGTACAGATATAATCCCGCCTTAAAGGCGGAAGGTAAAAACCCGCTGCAGCTTGATTCCAAGGCCCCGACAGTGAGCTTTGCCGATTACGCGTACAGCGAAAACAGGTATCGCACCTTGAAGGGTTCGAATCCGGAAAGAGCGGCCGAGCTTATGAAGCTCGCAACGCAGGATGTCGCCGAGAGATTCAACCTGATTCAGCAGCTCGCGAATCTCCAGTGCGGCCAATGTCAAAAAACTGAATCGAAAGAATAAAGGCTGATTAATATGAAAAAACTAATTTTTATTTTCGCCGCGGCGATACTGCTTTGCAGTTTGACAAGCTGCCAACAGCAGCAAAAGAAAAATGCCGGTAATATCAAAGCAAAGGCCGACCTTAAGCTGTCTTGTGTCGCGGAGTTTTTACGCAGCGATGGCAGCAGGTATTTAACAGAGCAGAAGTGCGAAGTCTCGGCCAATCCTAAAGCGATTAAGCTGACCGCGAAAGAACCTTTCGGCAAAATTGCATGGTCGGTGCAGAACGGCGTATATTCTGTCCAGAAGCCGGTACCCCGCAGAGTTTTCGATAAAGAGCTATACAGCCTGATGATGGATAAGAATATTGCCAATGGTCTGCTTGAGCTTTATCTCGCCGGTTTGACTGAAAAATCGGCCGCCAAAACGGATAAGGAATTGCTGAAATTTCAGGGGCAGTCTTATGAACCTGCAGCTCAAATCGACAAGGTCAGTCTTTATCGTAATCAGCGCAGCGGAAAGCTCGATTTGGTAACGTCCGGCAGCGACAAACTCTACCTTATTAGTGGGTTTAATTATCAAAAAACCAAAGGCCAAAAAGGATTTTATCCTTCAAAAATCGATATTTATCACTATCGAACCGATTTTGACAAGGAGCTTGTGGCCCAGATAAACTGCTATTTGGAGTAGAAAACGCCCGATAATATTTCATAAATCCATATTGAAAAAGGAATTTAGCGAACATTTCAAGCCGGGGGGTAGTATAAATACCATAATTCCGCGATGAGGTTTAAATCATTGTTTGGCACTTCTTTTGTAGAAGATTATGTCATAAGGAGTTATGAGTTCCACGGAGGGCGGTCTTAATTTCAGTACGGCAATATCTATTTTTACAGCTTATCGAGATTAAAAGCCGATATAAAACTATATTCCATAATTTTTATACTGTTAGCTGTTACAAGATGTTATGACGTTAAGTACGCCCGTTTTTTGGTCGATAAAAAGTACGACCGTAAACTGGATTGCGGGTAGGTTTTCTACGCAGATTGGCTCGCAAGTCAAGGAAAATGTATGACTAAAATAAACATAGGAAGTTTGCTGATAACTTCTCTATTTATAACGGGGATATTCTCCGGCTGCAGTAAGGACCATCTTGACCCTTCGCAAATAGGCCGATTTCGGCCTGTTCCTACCGTTAATGTAATTCTCGATACGCTTGGTGTTGCAGAAGAAAGTGCATCGGCTTATGAAGGGGCCGAGGACCCACGTCCCGCGGATGTAGTCGCCTATGAGAAAGATTATGCGTTCAGTTCAGGTGATATAATAAGAATCTCTATTTTTGAACTTCTTCAGGAAGGGGCGCCTTATGTTGATAATTATATTGTTAGCGAAAGCGGCAATATCTCCATACCTGAAATTGGTCAACTGCAGGCAGTGGGACTTACCGAATCTCAGTTAGCAGACGAGATACGACAATCTCTTTCGCCTGGCATTCTCAAAAATCCTTCCGTTACTGTTTCCCTTATGAGTTCCCAGAGCCGAGTGTTTACTATTCTCGGAGATGGCGTTGCAGCTCCCAATAGGTATCCTATACCTCGATATGATTTTCGTCTTCTTGATGCGCTTGCGGTGGCGGGCTCTGCGCGTCAATTCAATGTCAGCTACGTTTATATAGCAAGACGCCTAACGGGACAGGAACAGCTCATTGGAGAGTCAGAACAAGACACGGGTCTTTCTCTTCACCCTGTCGAGGCTGGCGATAGTCTTAATCAGTCGGATTTGATGCAGAAAGGCTATAAATTGCCGGAAGAGATTAACGATGGTGAAATGCTTGAAGTTATCGAACCGGCAATCTTTCCGAGCCAGCTTGTTATATCTTCGGCAGAAATGGTAACGGAAAAAGAACTTGAAGAACTTGCTCGGCCGGAGGAGATAACAAGTGAAGATGGCGAGCAGCAGACCGATGTAACGGTCAGCAATACAATACCTCAATCGCAGCAGGATAACACCAGAGTTGAATGGGTATTTAAAGACGGTAAATGGGAGCCTGTGCAAGTCGCAGCGGAGGAGAAAAAACCTGCTCAGCAGGGCGGTATGGATGTGAAAGCTCCGGTTGTTCCGCAGCGTCAGGAGGAACAGGTTCAGTATAAGCCGCCGTTTGACAAACAGGCACTGCCGGAAAGCTACGGCTGGCAAGATATTCAAAGTGCCGGTGTTCAAAGCCGGGTTATAAGAATACCAAAAGACAAACTCTACGGCGGAGACCCGAGATATAATATTATAATAAAACCAGGAGATACTATAACCGTTCAGCTCGATGTTGTAGGCGAGTTTTATGTCCTTGGTAATATCAATAATCAAGGTGTAATAAATCTCACCGGCAGACCTATGACCCTTAAGATGGCAATAGCGGCGGCAGGTGGTTTGGGACCGCTTGCCTGGCCTAAAAAATGCGAGGTTATCCGCAGAATAGGCGAGAAGAAAGAAGAAATAGTAATGGTTGACCTTGAAAAGATTGCCAATGGTTCGCAGCCTGATTTCTTTATAAAGCCCAACGATGTTATAAATGTTGGAACGCACGGCGTATCGAGATGGCTGGCTTCTCTTCGTAATGCATTTAGAGCGACATACGGCTTTGGTTTTATCTATGACCGTAATTTCGGGTACAGACCCTTGAGTCTTGGTAATCCTATGCGTTTGCTGGAGAACCCCGATTAATTGATTTTGGCTGATGGAAAAGGATTTTTTAATGCAGGATGTTAACCGGTTTCCTACAGAAAACCAAATCTTATCAGAACAAGATATAAGCTGGACGAGTCTCGGAGTCCATACATACATAAAATTTGCAATTCTCGCAGCGGCAGTTTATAGTGTCTTTCATATTGAAATTTATTCCATAGTGTATCGCTGGATAAGCGACAGCAGTTGGTCTCATGGTTTTCTTATCCCATTTTTCAGCTTGTATTTTATTAATCAAAAGAAAAAAGAGATACTAACTCTTCAGTCAGATACCAGCTATATAGGTCTTTTGTTTCTTATATGTTGTCTTGTGCTTTATCCAATTATTGTTTTTGGTTATAAATTTGGTTATATAAGAGCTTTGCTGTTGATTCCGACTATTGGTTCGATAGTCCTGTTCATTGGCGGCTGGAAGCTGGTAAAATACACTTGGCTGCCCATTATTTATATTATTTTTGCCATTCCGATACCCACAAGGATTTATAATGACCTGACAATTCCTCTGAGAACTCATGATGCACAAATTGCTGCCGGTATTTTGAACATGATCAGGGGGCTTGAAGCTAATGTGAGCGGTGTAGTTATAGATGTGGTTTATAAAGGCGTAAGACTTGAACCCGGTCTTGATGTGGCCGAAGCCTGCAGCGGAATGAGGTTGCTGATGGCCTTTCTTGCTCTCGGTGTTGCAATGGCGTATTTGCATTACAGGCCGATTTGGCAAAGGTTTGTTCTTTTGGCAAGCACGGTGCCGATAGCGCTTTTGTGCAACATTGTCAGAGTAACAGTAACAGGTTTTATTTATATTCTCTGGGACCCGATGTATGCCCAGGGCATATATCATGACATGCTTGGTCTTTTAATGCTGCCGCTGGCGTTCGGCCTATATGGCGGGCTGGCATGGTTTATGTCAAATATTGTCGTTGAAGAAAACATTCAGCAGGAAGTTGTTATCCGCAGAAAGGATTTGCCGGAAGAATGAAATCTTTTATAAAGAATTATCTTCAGCCTCCTTTTCTGTTAAGTGTTGTCTGCCTTTTGGCTACAGCTGGTTTTGTTAGTTATTTTAAGGCATATCATGGCATTACGCTGATTAAGAAACCACTGCCGTTGAAGCAATCGTTCGATGATTTCGATGAAAAACTCCTTGAGCATTACAAAGTTTTAAGAAAAGCAAAAATTGAAAATCAGGATGTATTGGAGTCGCTGGGCACAGAGGACTATTTACAATGGTTTATAGAAGATACGACCGTTGATATTATGAGCCCGACAAGAAATTGTTCTATATTTATAACGTATTATACCGGCAATCCTGACCAGGTGCCGCATGTTCCAGAAGCCTGTTATATAGGCGGGGGCAATCAGGTGGTGAGCAGTTCTTCAATCACTCTCGATTTGGGCGATGTGGATATGGCCGGACAGGAGACAAAAATTCCCGCTACTATGGTAGTTTTTACACAGAAATCTGCAGAAATCTGGCAGACGGCAGCGGAATTTCCGGTTATTTATTTTTTCAAGGTCAACGGTGCGTACAAAGGCAATCGAACCTCTGTTAGAATCGCATTGGGCAACCTGATAAATGAGTATTCATATTTTTGCAAAGTTGAATTAAAGTTTTTTAACACAAGGGGGATATATCCCGATAAACAGCAGTCTATCGAGGCTGCCCGGAAATTGTTGAAAGTTCTGTTGCCCGTTCTGGGGAAATATTATTGGCCCGATTGGGAACAGGTTAATCGACTATAAACTTATTTTTGTAGAAGGATTGTAAAAATGGCCAAGAGAATAAATAAGAAAGTTGCAATTATAGGCTCACTCGTTCTTGCATTATTAATAATGGCAGCAATTGTTGTCATTCTGAACTTCAGCAGAGATCCACATAAGTATATCGCTGATGCCCAGGCCGCTCTTGCTCTTGCAGAACCTGATTACAAAGCGGCAGAAAAGGCGTATGGCCAGGCTTTTGCCTATGCAAAGAAAGATATCGATTTAAGAATTGATATTCTCTTCAAGCTTGCAGATATGTATATTGATATGAATGAATGGAGGAAAGTAGCAGGTTGCTGGAACAAGATAATAAATTTCGACACGAAAAATATCAAGGCTCGTTTGGCGATGCTCGATTATAGTTATCAGCTTGCCGCATCCGGCAACTGGACGGTATGGAAAGAAGTGGAATCCAACGTTTCGGAACTGATAGAAAAGCAACTTGACACAACACCGCGAATGTATCGGATAAAGGGGCAGGCCCTTGCCGAACTTGTAAGATATGGCCAGAAGACCGACAAGGAAGAGGCTATTAATGGTGCCATCGAAAATCTTCAGAAGTCAATCCAGCAGGAACCGAACAATGTGGATGCGTATCAAATTCTTGCTGACGCAATGATACAAAAAGGTGAAATCCTTGCTGAGCGAGGCGTGCTAAATGCGGCTGAAAGTGGACGTCAGGAGGCTGCCAAGATACTGCTTAAAGGCGTTGAAAATCTCCCTGATGAGCCAAAGGCTTATATAAATCTTTATAGCAATAAACTCGCCGAGGCAGAAAGGGACGAAGATAAAATTAAGGATATTGAATCAAATCTTATTCAGCTTACACAAAAATTCCCCGACAGTTCCTTGCCTTATTTTGCGATTGTGCAGTTGTATCAAAAGAATCCTAAAGATATGGACAAAGCTATTGTCGCAGCAGAGAAGTCAAGAGAGATTGATAAAGAAAATGTATTTTACGCAATTACAGCGGCAAATCTATATTATAGAAAATATTTGCTGAATCAGGATTTGCACTATTTCCAAAAAGCGATAGACGTTGCAACCGAAGCGTTAAGCTACCCGGACAGTCTCGACGTGCCCGGGCCGAGGGCAAGAATCAGTTTTATAAACAGATATTCCCTGCATACTTTTTTAGCTAATAGTTATTTAGACAGGGTAGCAGAATCTGCCATCGACCAGGCGAAAACTACACAGTGGCTGGAGTTTGCAGAGAAAGAAGTGTATCAAATTGACCAGCTTCTTGGCAGTGCAGAAAATCCTTATGCGATAATGTGGCGAGGCAGAATCCAGCTTGCAAAAGGACAGAAAAATGAAGCAATTGCACAAATGTATGCGGCATATCAGCAGCTCACGGCTGCGGGCCGTACGGAGAACGATTTACAGCTCGGAATCCTTGCCTACGAACTTGCAAAGGCTTTAGAGGACACCTCTGAGACAGGCGCAGTTATACAGTTTTATTGGACTGCCATGAGAAATGGTATGTATGCTAATAAACCGGGAATGCTTCTGGAGCTTGCTTCTGCACTGACACGAGTGCAGGAGGGCAAGTCTTCGCTTGAATTGGTAGATTTCTTTGAGCAAAATTTCGGCCAAACCGTCAAAAGCAGGGAACTCAGAATAAATAATTACCTAATTTCCAATATGCTGGACAAGGCACAGGAAATGTTTGATAAACTTTCTGATGACGACCCGAATATTTTGAGATTTAAAAATATGTTTTTCAACGCTCAAGTTACCAGAGCCAACTGGGAACTCATACAAAAGCAACCTGCCGAAAAAGAACAATTACAGCAGGATGAGGAATATCAACAGCTTAAGATTAAACAGGAACAGATGAAAAACGAGAGTGCCAAAATCAGGGATAAATTTGCTGCTGTCGGAATTAAGCAAATTACAGATGCCGAATTTGTTAATATGTGCAAGAGATACCTATCTGACGGAGAAGATAAAAAAGCCGCTTCTCTTATTGATAATTACTTGGTAGTGCATTCGAATAGCCTAAGTGCGGGAGTATACAAACTTATACTCGCAGAACCCTCGCCGGCCAACGTTCCGCCGGAACGTTATGAACAGATTACCGTTCAGGTTCTCGAAGCAATTCAGGACCCGATTCGAAGCGGGCTGGCTCTTGGACAGTTTTATCAGACAAAAGACGAAAACGAACGGGCGATCGAATGCTATCAAAAAGTCCTGCAGCTTACGCCGGATAATCCTGATGCGCTGACGGGTCTTTTCGATATTGCGATTGCTCGTAAAGATTTCAGCCAGGCACAAAAACTTGCCGAAACCGCTCGAAAAAACAACACAGATTTCTGCGAAGGAAATTTATTTGAAGCGAGATTAGCTCTTGTCAAGGAAGAATATCAAAATGCCGTAGAAAGAATCAATGATTGTCTCGAAAAAAGACCAATATTTTCCTGGGCGTACCTTATGCGCAGCCAGGCTTATTTATCGCTGGGAAAGGAAAATGACGCAATTGATGACGCACAGAAAGCCTATAATTTCAATCCCTCTGACAGACATATTACCAGAAATCTGGCTTATGTGCTTTATAAACAAAATCAAAGTCTGGGTAATGTAGCAACACCTGAACAGGTCGCAGAAACCCGCAAAGCGATCGAGGTGGCCATTCGAGCGAATCAGGGAGATTTGAACTTGCAGACTATTTATACCCAGTTTATAAGCGGCACAGAACCTGATAGAGCAGTGGCTATCAGTCAGCGAAGACAAAAAGCAAAACCTACAGCCGAAAATTCACTTCAGTTGGGACGGTTTGCTGCCCTTGCGGCGCAGCAGAGCAAAATCCAGTCACAGAAAGATACCTATAATGAAATCGCTCTCGATGCGTATAAGACAGCCTATGAACTTGCACCGGATGATGTACGGACACTTGAAGCATATGCCGAGTTTTTGAAAAATAGCGGCAAGTCTGACGAAGCAGAGAAACTTCTTGCAGGCAGGGATGCTTTATTGTGGCGTTTCTATATCCGCAGCGGGAAAAATGACGAAGCACAAAAGATACTTGTTAAATTATATGAAGCGAATCCTGAAGATGCTAATGTAATAACGGGGCTGGTTCTTGTGTCTCGTAATAAAAATGACCAGGCTGGAGTTTTAAAGTATTCCGCTGAATTGCTGAAAATCAATAAATCTCTTGATAATCAAATTCTTCAAGTCGAATCTTATCTTGAAGCAGGATTGGCTGATGAAGCAGAGACTCTGCTTGTGGCTTTACGTGAGAAATACTCGGACGAACCCAGAGCGATATTTTTGCAGACATGGCAAACCGCTAAACAGGGCAAACTTGCGGAAGCTTTGAAACTTGCAAACAGAAATTTGGAGGTTGATAAGGACAATCCTCGTATCTGGCGGCTCCGAGGCCAGATTAATCTTGGTCTGAATAACTATAACGAGGCAATTGACGATTTACTGAAAAGCAAGACATTGCGGGATAACGCAGAGGTACGAATAGACATCGCGCGTGTTTATGCCAAAACCGGTCGATATGAACAGGCTATTACCGAGCTAAAAACCTCTGTTGAGCAGCAGGAGTCCTCTGTCGCCAGGGGTATGCTCGAAGAGATATATTACAGAACTGGTAAAATTGACCAACTCGAAAAATTTTATCAGGAGTTAATAGCTGAATTTCCGGATAATGTTAATTGGTACAATCGGGCTGCCAACCTTATGCTTAACACTCAAAAGTTTGATGAGGCCTATAAACTTTTTGATGCTGCTTATCAAAACAGCCTAAAAATTAATAGTGAATCTCCTGACATTGATGCATTTGATGGAAAGCTGAAATCGTTGCTCGGTGCTAAAAAATACGACCAGCTTTTAGCAGAGGCGACTAAGTATCTTGACGGTCCTTTTGCACCTATTGCCTATACAAGAATGGCGGATGCAAAGGCCTATACAGGCCAGAAGGATGCGGCTGTTCAGTACTTCAGAAGAGCTCTCGAAAAGGCAGAAACTAACGAAGACTATATTGTTCCAATACTCAAAGAAATGAACAATGTGGTAGGTTTTGAAGAAACTGTCAAGTGGTGCAGCGAAAAACTTCAGAGCCAGCCTGATTCATTGGCGGTCAATACTGTAATGTTTAATCTTTACAATATAAACCAGCAGTATAACAAGGCGATTGAGTATGTTGATAATTGTATCAGAATCAAAGGGGATGATGACGCAGGGAAAGTGACGTATCAGTTCAATAAGGCCAGCACTCTCGTGAGGGTGTTTAATAAGACGGGAGACAAAACCTATCTGGAAAAGGCTATTGAAGAGTATGAAAGTATACTTAAAAAACAGCCGACTAATATATCAGTGCTTAACAATCTGGCCTATATGCTCATAGAGAATGATATGATGCCGGACAGGGCGATTGAGTATGCCGAAAAGGCCTATAAAAATGCGCCTGGTAATGGAAATGTGCTTGATACTTATGGCTATGTTCTTTTGAAAAACGGCAAAATAAAAGAAGCAGATGAGTTTATGCAGAGAGCTCTCCAGCAGTTTGAAAAGGACAAGATTAATGCCCCTATGGAAGTATATGAGCATATAGCTATGGTTAAAGAGGAATTAGGGCAGAATACCGAGGCACTGGAAGCCTATAAACGTGCTTTAGAATTTGCAGGTGGGAATGTTTCACAAGAGGTCAAAGACAGAATATCCGCAGCGATTGAAAGGCTTACATCGAAGATGTAAGCTGACAATCACCTGTTGTTTTGTTATAGGACCTTTTGGTATAAGCAGGTATATCGTATGATAAATAAGAAACAGCCAGTGTCGCCCGGTTATGGCCAGGTAGTACGCAGTACAAATCCGGCTTTTGCTGCCCAGACAGCAATAGCTATAACTCCGAAGGAGATAATAGATATCCTTCGGAGGCATGTTCTGCTTATCTGTATTTTGACATTTTGTGGAGCTGTTATAGGAGGAGGCCTTTGGTTTGTTATCAGAAGAATTGCGCCAAAATACACGGCAAGAACCTATATCGAAGTTTTGTCTCCGGGACAGTTTGACCCGACTGTTATAGGAACGCCTCTTGCCAGTAAAGATATAGCCTATGAATTCAGGTTTTCGAAAGCAGCTTTGATAAAACAGCAGAGTATGCTCCAGGAACTGATTCGCAGAGATGCAATACGTGAGACTGAATGGTTTGCGAAATTTGATAACGATGTCTTGAAAGTTGTAGAAGACCTCGAAGATCATCTGATGGCAATAGCTGATAGAAACAGCAACTATATATCTATAGGTATGACATGCGGCAGTGCCGAAGAGGCGGCTCTTATTGTCAACGAAATGGTTGACTTGTTCGTAAAATCCCAGCAAAGTACCGTACAAACAGATATCAGCGGAAAACTTCGCGACTTTAGCCAACAGGAAAATGAGCTTCGCAATAAACTCCAGAGCATTAGCAGTTCACTTACGGATATCAGACGTTCGTCCGGTCTGACACAGCTTGAGAGCGCAGGAGAAGGAAGTTTTCGCCATACTATTACACAAAAGTTGGGAAACCTTGAAATAGAGAAAATGAAACTTGAGGCGGATATCGAACAAATTCGTACAAGTGTCGCAAGTTATGAAGAAAGAAAGCCCACTGATGAAATAGTACAGCGTAGTACTGAGAATGATAGCGTTGTTCTCGGGCTTATCCAGAGAATTGCGACTCTGGAAGCGGAACTTGCGAGAAAGATGACCACTCTTGGCGAAAATCACAGAGAGGTCAAGCAGTTACGGGAAGTTTTGCGACAGACAATAGTGGAAAAAGAGGCTCGGAGTAATATGAAATCTCTGCAAATACGTGATTCCGATATTACCTCTGCCAAGGACCAATTTGCATTAATTTCCAATCGTCTTGCAAAGCTTGAAGAAATGCGGGCTCAGACGGAAAACCAGCAGAGAGATCTCGATAATACACGAGCCACGTATGATGGTTTTATTTCACGAAGAGAAGAAGCAAAGAACAAGTTGTTTGCCGTTCAGGAACAGATAAGCAAATACAATCTTATAAAACAGGACGTTGAAACCGCAAAGGTTAAGCCAATAGGCCTTGCTCCGCCGCCTTTAAGAATGAGTTCACCTAGGATTATTATATATGTACCGGGCGGTACTTTCCTTGGATTTATGCTTGGCATAGGTTTGGCATTTTTGATGGAATTGCTTAACGATCTGCTTCGCACGCCAAAAGATGTAATGAAATATGTCAATGTTTCGCTGCTTGGTATGGTTGCACACAAGGACCTTGATTCGAATACCAGAGATGCCGATATGTGGAAAGTTGTCAGGCAATTGCCGTTATCAATGATGAGCGAGTGTTATAGGCAATTTAGAACAAATCTTAAGGTCTCCGTAGACATCGAGAGTCAACGGGTAATCTTTATCACAAGCGGAAATGCCGAAGAGGGCAGAACGACAGTTGCGGCAAATACGGCAGCAATATTCGCAGCCGAAGGCCGTAGGGTGCTTTTAATTGATGCAAATTTCCGCAGACCGTGTTTGAATAAAATCTTTTCAAATTCAAATGGACAACACATCGGCGCCCCAGACGAGGGAAGGGGATTAAGCGGTTATCTTATCGGTAATTATAGTGCCCAGGAAGTTATCAGGCCGACAGGCCTGGCCGATACGGATGTTATTGACAGTGGTGCTCTGCCTAATAACCCGGCAGAGTTGCTTGGAGGTCGGAAAATGCACGAGCTTCTTGAATTTGCCAAACAGCATTATGACCGTGTGATAATAGATGGTCCTCCAATGCTTGTGAGTGACGCTAAGGCACTTGCATCTCTGGCGGACGGTACTGTATTGGTGTTCAATACCGCAATTACCAGACGCGGTACTGCACAGCGTATCGTACGCGAACTTAAGGAAATTAACACAAACATTCTCGGCGCTATCCTTATTGGTGTAAGAGTACTTAAGGGCGGTTATTACAGTGAATTGTTTGAGTCTTATCGCCAATACCAGGATTCGCATTCAGAACAGCTGGCAGGACAACCTTCCTGACAGTTCCTATACGGTTGGCCTATTGCTTTCTTATAACCTCACTAATCAAAATCGGGGCGACAGGACTTGAACCTGCCGCCTGAAAAACATAATACTTTACCAGTTAATAAGTTGCAAGAAAATGGTTAACAAACTTCTAATAATTTGCTAACATTATGCTAACGTAAATAAGGTAGAAAAAAGCTATGGCAAAAGAAAATATTCTGATTGTAGATGACGAGGAAGATGTACTTGAACTGGTTAGGTATAACCTTGACAAGAACGGTTACAAGATCGAAACAGCAACCACCGGCGAGGAAGCTTTGAAAAAAGCAAGGGCCAAATTGCCCGACCTATTGATTCTGGATTTGATGCTTCCAGGTATTGATGGCTTGGAGGTCTGCAAAAAGCTCAAAAGCGACAGCAAGACACAGAATATTCCAATCATAATGCTCACTGCCAAGGGCGAAGAGTCTGATATTGTTACTGGTCTGGAATTAGGGGCCGATGATTATGTGACCAAGCCGTTCAGTCCAAAAGTCCTTGTGGCCAGGGTAAGACGGATTCTGCAAAGAGCCTTAACCCGCGATTTGGAAAAAACACCTGTAAAAATTCATGAACTAACTATAGACCCTGCCCGGAGGCAGGTTCTAATCAAGGGCAAACCGGTTGATTTAACTTTTACTGAATTCAACATCCTTTATGCATTGGTCAAGAGGCCGGGTCTGGTTTTCACCAGATACCAGATTGTTGATGCATTACATGGTGATGATTACCTGGTTACAGATAGAGCTGTAGATGTTCAAATAGTGGGGCTTCGCAAGAAACTGGGGCCTTACAGTAAATATATCGAAACTGTCCGTGGTGTTGGTTATCGTTTTAAGGATTAATCGATGTTTAAAAGGCGGCTAATATGGCAGCTTTATCCTTCCTTTTTGCTAATCATTATTATTCCAATAGTTGGTGTAACCTGGTATTGGTCACAATCCTTACGTAAGTTTTACCTTAATCAGGTGGCCGAGGATCTAAAATCACGGGCGCATCTGATTGAAAAACAAATTTCAATGGGTTTAACAGATCAAAGTTTTGACCAAATCGATGATTTGTGCAAACAAATCGGATTGGCCAGCACTACACGAATTACAATAATTTTACCCGATGGCCAAGTAATAGCAGATTCTGACGAGCAACCTGCCAAGATGGGAAATCATGCTGACAGGCCGGAATTCCAAACTGTCCTTGAGCAGGGTTCTGGCAGTTCAATTAGATTTAGCCAGACTCTTGGCAAAAGAATGATGTATCTAGCAATTGCGCTAAAGCAGGACGGTAAAGTATTGGCTGTTATCAGAACATCTGTGCCTGTTACCGCAATTGATAAGGCTCTTAATAGTATTTATGCCAAACTTCTCTGGGCAGGTGTAATTATAGCGGTTTGTGCTGCAGTAATAAGTTTGGCATTGTCAAAAAGGATAAGCATGCCCATAGAAAAAATAAAGGAAACTGCCAGGAGTTTTGCTGCAGGCAATCTTGATTTGCGACTGTCTATCTCGAAGCCTATAGAGTTGGCTGAATTGGCCGAAGCTATGAATAAGATGGCACGCCAGCTAAATGAAAAGATTAGTACTATAACAACGCAGAACAGTGAATCTGATGCGATACTTTCAAGCATGGTCGAAGGAGTCATAGCTATTGATGCAGAAGGTTGTATCGTTAGAATCAACCGTGCTGCGGCAAGTTTTCTTAATGTAAATACAAAACAAGCTGAACGACATAAAATTGCCGAAGCCATTGACAATATTGATATTGTTGAATTTGCTCAAGAGTCGCTTAATAGTTCAGCTCCGACAGAAGCAGATATAGTTCTTGCCGGTGATGAAAAGCGATTCCTTAAATTGCACGGCACACGCCTGTCAGATGTTGGAGGCAAAAAAACTGGTGCAGTTATAGTATTGACTGATGTAACTCGGCTACAGCAACTGGAAAAGATCAGGCGTGATTTTGTGGCAAATGTTTCTCACGAACTTAAGACGCCAATTACTTCAATCAAAGGTTTTGTTGAAACTCTGCAGGAAGGTGCTCTTACCGAATCTCAGCAGGCTCGGCGTTTTCTTGAGATTATCGGTAAACACTCTGACAGGCTAAATGCTATTATTGATGATTTGCTTAGTCTTTCCCGGCTGGAAGAGGATAGTGAAAAGAGGATGCTTTCTTTTGAGACAACTCTATTAAAACCAGTTCTTACCGATGCAATCACGCTGTCCGAGATTAAGGCAGAAGAAAAACATATCCAAGTCAATCTTAATTGCAAAGAAAACATAGAAGCCAGAATAAACCCTGCTTTGTTGGAACAGGCTATAACCAATCTTATTGACAATGCGATTAAATATAGCACAGCCGACAGTAAAATATGGGTGGAAGCTGAACAAAATGAAAATGAAATTATAGTGGAAGTTCGTGACCAGGGCTGTGGTATCGATAAGAAATACCAGGAAAGGATTTTCGAACGTTTCTATGTTGTTGATAAAGGCAGAAGCCGTAAACTCGGAGGTACGGGGTTAGGCCTATCGATAGTAAAACATATAGCCCAGGTTCATGGGGGGCATATAGAAGTAGAAAGTACTGTCGGCAAAGGAAGTACATTTAAAATTCGTTTACCTGTTAATTAATAAAGGTTGACAGTATAAATCACAGGCTTGCCTTTCTTTAACTACCAACAAAAATCTCTATCCTAACAAAAGTTTAACTCTCTTTTCATATTCTTCTAACAGTGACAATGTACATTGTTTTATGTAAGGAAAGAAAAATTGCCAGTTGATATTTCTTTGGGAGAGTCCAAATGCAGCAGTTAATTTCTAACATTTTATGCTTGGTAGGAGCCATATACTTGTTTTGGCGTATCGGTGTTTTTTTGAAAACTGTGTTTCAGCTGGTTTGGAAGTCCAAAAAAACGGCAGATAAATCAACTTTAACAGAACTCTAACATTACTCTGATATTCGCCTAATACTTTCTATGTATCTTTCCAGATAGGAATAAAGGAGTTCTTTAGGATTGGCCTGATGGACCCGATTGAAGGTTTCTGTTTTGTGGAGGCATAAAATGAGAAAAAAAGTTATTTTAACAATGTGTTTGTTTGTTCTGGCATTAGGGACAGATGCCAAGGCCGACGAACTAACAGAGTTAAAAGAACAAATCAAGATATTGCAGCAAAGAATCGAGAAACTTGAAGCAAAACAGAATCAGCAAGATGCACAGATGGAGAAGAAGATTGCTAAAGCGGTTGAGGAAAAACAAGTAGACAGCCTACCTGACAATATTAAGTGGATTGAAAGAATACAATGGGGCGGCGATTTTAGATACAGGCACGAGTCAATCTCTGATGACACCGCATCAACAAAAAGAAATAGGAACAGAATTCGTGCAAGACTGAAAATGAAGGCCAAGGTCAACGATGAGTGGGATGCTATCTTCAGAATTGCCACAGGCAGCAGTGATTCACCTACTTCAACCAATCACACACTGGGCGACTCAAGCGATGACTCTTTCAGCAGCAAGGAACTATGGCTGGACTGGGCGTATGCTGATTATCACCCTAAATGGAAGCCCGGCCTGAATATCCTGTTGGGTAAAATGGCTAATCCATTTTATATGGTTGGCGGCAATCAGGTAA
Organism: Planctomycetota bacterium; assembly: GCA_018828825.1. Taxonomy (GTDB): domain Bacteria; phylum Planctomycetota; class Phycisphaerae; order Sedimentisphaerales; family UBA12454; genus UBA12454. Next base: position 31,523 of record JAHJUV010000101.1, read on the forward strand.
TCTTCGACGGTGATGTAAGTCCTGAAGGCGGTGCAGCAATTTACAAATGGAAAATGAGCGATTCCACCTGTGCACAACTGACGGGCGGAGCTTACTGGATGCGTGAAAGAAGTACCGGCCCAGATACCAGCCTTTTCGGAATTCAGGGTTTAGTAAAACACAAACTGTCTGATGACAGTCATATCCTTGGCGGTATCAGCTACTATGATTTCGGCAATATAAACGGCCAAATGTTATCAGGTATAAGCTCTAATGGAAACACTACTTCCGGCGGCATGTATACCAGTGATTACGACATGCTGGAAGGTTTTGCAGAATATGGTTTCAAGTTAGGCAAGGCACCCGCTTCCGTTTTTGGCACATATGTAAATAACATAGCAGCAAGCACCTCCGGAGATACAGCCTGGCTTATTGGAACGAAATACAATAAAGCCAAGGACCCCGGCACATGGGAAGTATCCTACGATTACAGAGATGTTGAAAAAAACGCTGTTGTAGGCGGACTCTGTGATTCTGACTTCATTGGCGGCGGCACTGATGGTAAAGGCCATGTGGTAGGCTTTAAGTATCAATTAGATGAGAATGTGCAATTTGGTCTTAATTACTTTATGAACAAGAAAAATGTCAGCAGCACAAAGGATGACTTCAGACTGATTCAGGCAGATATTATGTTCAAGTTTTAACGAAAGTCTTATGTGATCATAAAATATGAATAGCTATCAACTTATAAGGTAACACGATGAAAAACAGTTTTAAGATTATATTAAAGATAGCTCTTGCCGCATTTTTTCTTTATTTGTTCCTGCTTAGCATCGGCCTTATGGGAGTAGCATTCAAAGGCTTTGGCAAGGATTTTGCAAAGAATCTTATACAAACAACTTCCAATCCTTTCGTTGGGTTATTAATTGGTATCCTTGCAACAAGCATTGTTCAGAGCTCCTCAACAACTACCTCAGTAGTAGTTGGCATTGTTGGCTCTGGCGGATTAACTGTTACAGCCGCGATACCTATTATAATGGGAGCAAATATTGGAACAACCGTAACAAATACGCTCGTTTCACTCGGCCATATCGGCCGGCGAGCGGAATTTAGAAGGGCCATAGGAGCAGCCACTGTACATGATTTCTTCAATCTTATCTGTGTTGCCATTATGTTTCCGTTGGAGCTTGCAACCGGTTTCCTTGAAAAAAGTGCGACACTGCTGAGCTCTGCCTTCCAAAACGTCGGCGGTATCAAATTTACGAGTCCAATCAAAGCTATTATCAAGCCTGCTGAAAAAGCCATACATTCAATTTCGCTGGACATTTTTGACTCCGAAACGGCTGCTTACATATTTATACTCGTTTTGTCTGCAGTACTCCTGTTTTTTGCTCTCTATTTTATTGTTAAAGTGATGAAATCGTTGGTTGTAGAACGTGCCGAGATTATGCTGAACAATGTCATAAATAAAAATGGCCATCTTGCTCTGTTGGCAGGACTGATATTTACAATCATGGTACAAAGCAGCTCAATAACCACTTCTTTACTTGTCCCGATGGTTGCTGCCGGAATTTTAACCGTCGAATCTGTTTTCCCAATAACGCTCGGAGCAAATATAGGGACGACAACTACAGCCATTCTGGCCTCCTTCGCAACGGGTAACATAAACGCTATTATAATAGCGTTTGTGCATTTTCTTTTTAATGTGGTAGGTGTCGCCTTGATATATCCAATACCTATATTTAGAAGAATCCCAATCCGGCTTGCTCATGCATTAGGTATTGTAGCTTCGAGAAAGAGATGGTATGCTTTTGTTTATGTTTTGGCAGTATTTTTTATATTGCCAGCACTTTTAATATTTATGTCTAAACTATTTGGATAGGAGATATTACTATGTTTGAGAATTTACGCAGCTTTTGGAAAGGCAAAGATTTTCTGTCGCAGGTTATTGATGATTTTAATCAAATGCTTGATTGCGCACAAGATGTATTTACGATGGTCTCTCAGGCTTTGCTGGAAGATAATCGGCCTGCAAACCTTAAGGATAATGTCTATAAGATCGACAAACAGATCAATCGATTGCAAAGAAGCATTCGCAAAAGAATCGTCGAACATCTCACGTTACAGCCGACAGTTAATACCACTTTGTGTCTTCGCCTGATGAGTGTTGTCAAAGACGCTGAAAGACTTGGCGACTATACAAAGAATCTTTATGAGGTGATAGAGCTTTTGGAAAAGCCTATAAATCGCAAGGTATTTGATACTTATTTCAACAGCATCGACAAAAATATTCTTACTTTGTTTAAAGAAACAAAGGAGGCTTTTGTCCAGGAAAATGACAGCAAGGCAAAATCAACATATTGCCTGGAAAGCAAACTTGTTAAAGAATGTGATGCGATCCTTGCCAAGCTGGCCAAAAGCAAGCTCAGCACAAATGAGGGTGTCTGCTATACCCTTATTGCAAGGTATTTTAAGAGAATAGCAGCCCATTTGGTCAATATCTCAACATCGGTTGTTTTGCCAATAA
>JAHJUV010000102.1 GCA_018828825.1 Planctomycetota bacterium
AGAGGACACAGAGATATGAAATTTTATACTGTGTTAATCCGTGTAAATCCGTGTCTAATTTTATCGCCGTGTTAATCTGTGTCTTAACCAGCCGCATTAAGCTTGTTGTCAACGAAATCGACAAGTGCCTCGACGGTAAACAAATCGCCTATTTTATTGACACTCGGGTCTTCGGCAAACGCTGAAAGGTCGCTGTGCGGCATACGTTTCTTCAACTCGTCCAGTCCCTTGGGAGTGAGCTTTCCATTGCTGACGTATTCTGCGGTGCTTAAAAGGCTTTCAGCGGGAAAGAGTTCTTCTCTTGGTATTTTAATTCCAAACGCTTTTTCCATACGGAAAACGATATCGAGAAAATCGATGCTTTCTGCGCCGAGGTCCGCCATCAAAGTGGCGTCCGGCTTAACTTCTTCGTCGTCAACTCCGAGAGCATCGACAAGTACGCCCTGAATTTCCTTTAAAATCTCATCCCGCGTCATAGCCATAAAATAAACCTCCGAAAAATATAATCCTTTAACTGCCGGGGCGTAAGAGCTTCCAGCGTTTCTTTAAGCTTTCAATTATATAGGCATCTTCGATTGCAAGTTTCGAATCCTTCTCGGCAAGGTTAAAGTGTCTCAAACTGAACCTTGCATCAACGATAGGCTCTCCGTTGCAGGTGCCTGTTCCTGAAAAGGAACTTATATTTTCTTCAATATCCTTTGCCGTTACGGTGTACTGAATAGTTGCGCCTGGAGCGGCAAAGCTTTTATATTTTACATTTTTTGCCTGCCCAAGCAACACCATACTGTGGGCAAAATTTTCATTTTCCCTTACCAGCCAGCAGGCCGATTCTATCAGTCCCTGCAGCAGAAAAACACCCGGCAGAACGGGAAAGGCCGGGAAATGGTCCCCGAGGTATTCCTCAGAAAGAGATACATTCTTGACAGAGGTTATCTCTTTACCGGACACTATTTTAACTATTTTATCAACCAATATGAATTTCATAGTTTGGCGTATTGTAGTGATTAAATCTGTGTTTTCCAGCTTTTTTTCGGCAATTCAGGAGATGACGGATGAATTGAGATTAGGGATGTTTTTATTGCAAAACCACATTTTTTGGGTTATATTTTGCGGGATGAAGACACAAAACGCCACGGTTAACGATGTTGAAACCATATATTCGCTGATAAGCCATTATGCGCAGTTCGACAAGATGCTGTTCCGGTCAAAGGCTTATATCTTCGACAATCTGCAAATGTTCAGCGTTGCAGAAATTGATGGGAAAGTTGTCGGCTGCTGCGCTTTGCAGGTAATATGGGCCGATTTGGCGGAGATAAAGTCGCTGGCCGTGGCCGATGAGTACCAGAATAAAGGAATCGGCAAGGCATTGGTAGAAAAGGCCGTCGAACAGGCCAAAAATCTCGGCGTTAAAAAGGTTTTTGCGCTGACTCTCGAACCGGCGTTTTTTGAAAAACACGGCTTTGCAATTGTGAACAAAAAGACGCTTCCGATGAAGGTCTGGAGCGATTGTGCCAAATGTACCAAACAGGATAACTGTGACGAAACAGCAGTAGAGAAAACACTCGTATAGCGTAGAAAGGTTGCGAAGCTCGTTTCGTCCATCGTCTTACGTATAACGTAACCGAAACGAGTCGCGTAACCGTAACCGATAGACGTAATTTTTACCCGACCTGTTTTCTTTCAAACAAGGCGATTGAGAGCAGGATAAAGGCTGTAGTATAAATCAAGCCATAAATACCGCAGGATATAATATAGCTGGATGTAATTTTTACCCCTTCTTCGTATATGGCATCACTTATCCAGAATACCTGAAGGCTTGGGATGATTATTTTACCTATTTTAGCCCATAAGTGGGTATCGGCGAGTCGGCCGAAAACGTAATCGCTCACGAGCCCCAGCAAAAACAGTCCTACGCAGCAGCTTAATGTAACAAGTACATTAAACCGGGTCGAAAACATTATCGCAGCGGCTGAAATGATAAAAAGCGCTATCAAAAGTAGTATCGAGGCATAAACATCAAACGCATTAATCCCATTTTCAACGGGATTGAACTTCCAATCACGGTCTATAAACGCAAGAAAGAAGATAGAAATGGTCGCGAAAATGGAAACCAATATTATGGCGGTGGAAGTAAATTTGAAATCGTAAGAGTAGTTTAGAAAAGCAGTTATGATTACAGAAAGTCCTATTGTAATTCCTGCCCAAGTCAACACTGTAACGTCATGGGTGTCCGAGGCTGTTGACAAAACACCATGCCTGATAGACATAAGCAGGGCTATCGTAAGGATGTAATGGGCAAGGACTACGGCGAAAATAATGCCGAAAAACTTACCTAAAATGAAAATAAACCTCGGAACAGGCTTTGAGAGGGTGGTAATAATGGTTTTTGTTTCAATTTCCTCGGTAATTGCCGCTGAAGCGGAAAAAATTGAAATGAACAACCCGGCAATAAAGAGCGTAGATAAGCCTATCTCGCGTAAAAACTTATTGTCGTCGTCCATTGAGTACATTGTGAGCGACGGACTTATAATAAACAGAAACACGGCCGCGGTGATGATAATCGCGTAAATCGGCTGTCTGACTATTTCTACGAAGGTGTTTTTAATAATTGAATAAAGTTTATAAAACATATTATTTTTCCATTAACAGTTTACGGCAAAAGGCTTATCTAATTATACTACCGCCTTTTATGCTTGTAGTAAAGCAACTTTATTGTATACTTTGGGCGCAAATATGAGTTCAGAAAATTTTGATTTAAGGATAAACAAGAGATAATGGTACAGACAGAGCACAAAAAGGCAGCCTATGTTTGTCTGACGGCACTTATATTAAGTGTTATATTCTTTCCGGCCTGTTTTATCCTGAGCAAAGTTACAGGGGTGTATGCGTTATTTGTCTTGAGCTGGCAAATCCTTGGGGCGGTCTTGATATGGGCGGTTCTGGCTATACAGTTTTATCAAAAAGCCCTGGCGGAGCAGGAAAGGCTTGACCTTGCGCAGCTTGCCCAAAGCAGCGGCGGCGATACTATATTTGAGGCGCAAAAGACAAGTTCGGAGCTTTTCGCAGTTGCACAGAACAGGCTGATAATTTTCGAAAAATGGTTTCTTCCAACTTTTTCGGTATTTATTGCAGTATATCAGATAGTTATCGGGGCACATCTTTTAAGAATAACCATCAAGGGCCAAATCAGCGGGGAAATGAAATTTTTGCTTCTCGGAGCAGTTCTTGCGTCGGCGATAGCGTTTGTGAGCTTTTTGTTTTCGCTCTATGCGACCGGCCTATCAAGTCAGGAGAAGTGGCGGCCTTTAAAAGCAGGTGGCAGTTATTTTCTGGCGACTACGATTTTGTCCTTTATATGTGCGGCTGGGATGGCATTTGCACAGTTTAAAATCCAGATAGTTTTGACGGTTCTTAACTGGGTTGTGCCAAGTGTTATTATACTTGTGGGATGTGAGACGGCATTAAACTTTATATTCGATATATATAGACCACGGATAAAAGGACAATACAGCAGCGCCGCTTTCGACAGCAGGCTTTTGGGAATAATCGCCGCACCGCATAATATCCTTAAAACCGTCGCAAACGTTATAGACTATCAGTTCGGCTTTAAGGTCTCTCATACGTGGTTCTATCAAATAGTCGAACAGGCAGTAGTACCCCTGATACTCGTTTCAGCGGTTATTCTTTATCTTTTAAGTTGTGTTGTAATTATCAATCCCGATTCAGAAGCGATAATCGAAAGGTTTGGTTCGCCGCTGAATTCACAGGGTAATGTAAGACTCGCAGAGCCGGGAATTACGTTCAAGCTGCCATGGCCTTTTGGAATCACAAGGGAATTTCCGGCAAAGCAAATGCAGGAAATATATATAGGTTATGTACCGCTTGAAGACGAGGATGTGCAGGGTCAAAGACAGCCGCTATTATGGAACAGAGAACATTACAAAGAGGAATACAATCTTTTAGTTGCAACAGAAAGCATAAATTCACAGGAAAAAGGCGCTGTGCCGGTAAGTATTATAAGAGGGGCGATTCCTGTGCAGTACAGGGTTGTTGACCTTTATAAGTATCTTTATAATCACGCCGATAGCAAAGAGGTTTTAAAAGCAGTTTGCTATCGTGAGGTGGTGAAATTTGTAGCCGGGGCCAGAATTGAACCTGAATCCGAATCCGGCAACCCCGAAGGGAGTCTGCTCGGAGCAGGCAGGGCAAAGGCTTCCGTGGAAGTTGCCAAAAATATTCAACAGCGAGCCGATGAGCTCGGACTTGGCGTTGAGATAGCGTTTATGGGATTCGAGGGTTTTCATCCGCCGCCGCAGGTTGCCCAGGATTTTCAGGCGGTAACAGGGGCCGTTCAGAAAAAACAGGCGGTGATACTGGAAGCGATAGCACAGAGAGACAGGATATTTACCGGAAATGTCGGTTCAGTCAAACAGGCCGAGAAACTATACGAACTGGCGACCAGATATATGCAATCGCAGCAGAAAGGCAAAGAACACGAAGAATTGAAACTCCAGCTTGACAAAGCATTTACGGAAGCAAGCGGCGAAATTTTCGCCAAACTCAGAGAGGCTAAGAGCTACTCTTTCGAAAAATCAATACTGGCAAAGGCCGCCGGCGAGAGGTTCAGTCAGCAATTACAGGCATATAGGGCGTCTCCGAGGATTTATAAGCATGAACTCAAAATGAATATGCTGGAGGAGACGCTGGAAAAAATAAGAAAATATATCATTATCTCGGACAGTGATTCGGAAGTAACAATTGTAGATTTGCAGGAAAAACTTGTGCCGAGTCTCTATGACATTGAGCCGGTCAAAGGGCAGTAAAAAAATATCGAATAGTAAAGTTGACGAAATTTAAGGGCAAATAGAAATGAAAAATTTTGCGGTAATACTTTTAGTAATATTAATTGTCGCGGTGATGACACTCTATCTTGTTTCATTTCAGGTGCGGCAGACGGAAACGGCACTGGTTCTTACCTTCGGCAAGCCTACGCGGTCGGAAACCCAACCGGGCTGGAAGTGGAAGTGGCCCGCCCCGATTCAGACATTGGTCAAGTACGATTCAAGGCAAATACTCTTTGAGGGTCTGGAAGAGGAAACGGTTACAAAGGGCGGAGAGCCGATAATTGTTCAAACCTATATTATATGGCGAATCGCCGAGCCGAAAAAGTTCCGTGAGGCAGTGCGGGATGTACCGGGGGCTGAAAAACTGCTTAAAAGCAGGCTGCGTGATGTGCAGAATAAAGTTGTCGGCAAACATTATTTCAGCGAATTTGTGAATACCGACAGAGGGCAGATAAAATTCGGCGAAATCGAAAAAGAAATGGCTCAGCAGATCAACGAACCGGTAAAAGAAGCTTACGGCATAAAGGTCGAAGCAGTTGGAGTAAAGATGCTTAAGGTGAGCGAAAAGGTAACGGAAGACGTCTTTGCCAGGATGAAAGCCGACAGGAGACGAAAAGCTGAAGCGACATTGGCACAGGGCAGCGCCGAGGCGACCAAGATAAGAAGCGACGCCGATTCGAAAATTACCGAGCTTATGGCAGCGACCGAAGCCAGGGCAAAAGCTATTCGCGGCTCGGGTGATGCCGAGGCGGCACAATATTATAAAATGCTCGAAGCGGACCCGGAATTCGCGATGTTTCTGCGTGAAATTGAGACTCTCAAGAAGACCCTTAAGGAAAGAACGACCGTAGTTTTGCCCGCTGACGCCGAACCGTTCAAACTGCTTAAGGAAATGCCGAAAATTGAGCCTAAATAAAAGGACCGAGATATAAAATGAGTCACGAACATCATCATCACGGGATTGGCAAACACGAAGCCGATGAGCCGCTAAACTTTAGCGGCGGACTCGACGCCGGCAGCAAGAGTCTTGCCGATGCCCTGAGAATCAGCTTTGCGGTACTGAAGATTATAATGGTTGTACTGGTCATACTGTTTTTCAGTTCCGGTGTCTTTACTGTAGCGCCTGACGAGCGGGCGATGGTGCTCAGATTCGGACGAATTCGCGGGGATACAACGGAAAAAAGAATACTCGGGCCGGGACTGCACTGGGCGATACCGTATCCCATTGAAGAAGTAATCAAACTTCCCGCCAGAAATACCGTTCTGCGTACCGCGATAGATTCTTTCTGGTATAACGAAAGGAATAAGCTTCCGCCTGCATCGCTGGATCCCATTATAGAAGGATACAGCATAACAAGAAACGATACCATTGCTGATTTGAAGGGCGGCAGTGACTATAATATCGTACATTCTAAATGGAATCTGACTTATAGAATCGCCGATTGTGAACTGTTTTTCAAAAACGTTTCTGTGAAAATGCCGGCCGCAGGACAGACTTTGATCGATGTAATACCCCAGAGCGTTGAACCGTTTTTAAAGGCGGTCACTTCCGAAGCTATTGTCGTAACTATGGTAAATTTCAGCATCGATGAAGCCATAAAAAGCGATTCGAGAATAGGCAAAGAAACCGAAAAACTCCTGCAGCAAAAACTCGACGATATGAACAGTGGAATAGAGGTCGATTCGATGCAGCTTACCGCTGTTATATGGCCCAGGCAGGTGAACGATGCGTTTGTTGCGTCGATAAAAGCCAGCAACGAAGCCGACAGGATGATTCGTGAGGCAAAAGGGCATGCCGAGAGCAAAATCAACGAGGCCGGCGGCGAAGAAATGGTTAACGGGGTTCTTTCACCGAATACTACGGATGAGCAAAAGGAATATTTCTGGAACAATGCTTCGGGAACGGTACAGCAGGTAATCGCCGAGGCAAAAGCATATAGAACGAAAGTTGTTGAATCGGCAAAGGCCAATGCCGATTATCTTCAAAAGCTGCTGCCGGAATATCGAAAACGGCCGAAACTGGTAGTGCAGAGAATCTATCAGGATGCTATCGAGGAAGTTCTGAGCAACACGCAGGAAACGATAATAGCACAACCGAGCAGTGGTGTTAAAAACCGTGAGCTGAGAATTATGGTCAATAGGGACCCATCGATAGGAAAGAAAAAACAGGAAGAGAAAAAGTAAAAGGAAAAAATGGCACATAGAGTATTGCATTTAGCAGAACACGAGGTTGATATCTCCAAGACGCATCAGAAACAAGTCCGGGTTAGTCTCGCTTTGGCAGGAACACTGCTGGGCGGGACGCTGCTTTTTAACAGTATTATCAGCCCGATTTTCTACGGCAGAGAGTCGCAAATCAAGGAATTGCTTGCTATGTTAGCGGCAATACTGCTGGCAACGCCTGTCATCATTCACTCGATTAAAGGCGTTATCAGAGGCGAGATGCATATGGATGAACTGGTGGCATTGGCGATAATAGCGGCATTTGCTACCGGAAATTATGTCGCGGCAAGCGTTGTGGCGTTCTTTCTGTTGTTGAGTGAGCTTGTCGAGACGAGAACTGCGCTTGGGGCAAGGGCTGCAATTGAATTGCTTATCAAGCTTACTCCCACAAAGGCTTCGCTGCTTGACTCAAGCGGCGGTGAAAAAGAAGTCAATGTCAGCTGGTTGAAGTGCGACAATATTATAAGAGTAAGGCCCGGCGATAATATCGCTGCCGACGGCGAAGTTGTGAAAGGTTTAAGCTCGGTCAACGAGGCGACAATAACGGGTGAATCACTGCCTGCCGATAAGGTGCCGGGAATGCAGGTCTTTGCGGGAACGAGCAATCTTACCGGCGTTCTTGATATTAAAGTAACAAGGGCAGGAAAAGATACGACGCTCGGAAAGGTGCAATCGCTTATCCTGCAGGCCGAACATACGAAAATACCGATTATGCGTATAATCGACAGGTATGTAAAATGGTACGTACCGGTAATATTAATGATTTCAGCGATAATATGGTTTTTTACACGGGACGTTAACCGTGCGATAGGCGCTTTGGTTGTTTCCTGTCCGTGCGCACTGATACTTGCAACACCGACAGCAATGGTAGCGGCGTTGTCCGCTTCCGCGAGACTGGGTATCCTTATAAAGAAGGTTGCAGACCTTGAACTTGCCGGCAGAATCACGGCAATGGTATTTGATAAAACCGGAACCCTGACAACAGGACAGCTTTATGTGACCAAACTTACTCCTGCGCAGGGTATTGAGCCGGCGGAGCTTTTAAGATTTGCCGCTTCAGCGGAACAAATGAGTAAGCATCCGGCGGCGAGAGCGCTGCAAATTGTTGCAAAGGAAGCAAATCTGTCGTTAAATGCACCGGACGATTTTGCAGAAACGCCCGGAAAAGGCGTGAAAGCCACAGTAGAGGGAGCAAAGGTATTTGTCGGACGAGACACTTTCCTGAAAGCCAATGGTATAGATACATCTGTTGTTTCGGACCCGGCACTGCACGAAGAGCAGGGATTCAGTACCTTGTATATCGGCAGGGATAAGAAATGTATCGGCTGGATCGGTATGCAGGACAAGACCCGGCCGGAAGCCAGATATGCGGTTGAACAACTGCTGGAAACTGGTGTGAGACGGGTGACGATGCTGACCGGAGACCGCCAGGAAGTAGCAAGAAGAGTTGCGACAGAACTCGGATGTACGGATGTAAAGGCAAAATGTCTGCCGCACGATAAACTTGCCATTGTCGAAAGAATGAAAAAGGAAGGATTCGTTGTTGCGGTGGTCGGCGACGGAATAAATGACGCCCCGGCTCTTGCCAGCGGAGACCTTGGTATAGCAATGGGCGCTGCCGGCAGCGATGTCGCGATAAACTCGGCATCGATAGCGCTTATGAGTAATGACCTTAAGAGACTGCCGTTTCTGGTAAAACTTTCGCGGAAAACCACGTCGATTATCAACCAGAATCTTTTGTTTGGAATTTTGTTTATAATTCTCGGCGTTTCAGCTTCTGCGGTAGGCTGGCTGCCGCTGATTTACGCGGCTCTGCTGCATTTTGGCGGTTCGCTGGTGGTTGTATTTAATAGTGCAAGGCTGGTGCGATATGGCGAAGAGCTTGAGCCGCATAGCTACGCGCCGGCGGCTAATATTTAACAAAGGTTTTCATACCGGAATTTAATCTTACTGATTTTGAGAGGGTATCTTGACGGCGGAAAATGGACAATTTGTGATAGAAACGTTTTCTCTTACCAAAATTTTTGCGGATTGGTGGGGACGAAACAGGGTTGTAGCGGTAGATAATCTCAACCTCAAGGTCAGGAATAATCAGGTATTCGGACTTTTGGGGCCGAATGGGTCGGGAAAAACCACTATCCTGAAAATGCTGCTCGGGCTTCTACATCCGACGAAAGGAAGAGCGGTTGTGCTGGGCGGAGACGGCAGGGACCCAAAAATAACCTCTCAAATAGGATTTCTGCCGGAAGAATCATATTTGTATCCGTACCTAAATGCCAGAGAAACGCTGGATTTTTACGGCAGATTGTTCGGCCTAAACAGCAGGGTTAGAAAAGCACGAATAGACGCATTGCTCGATATGGTGGGATTGGCTGGAATGGCGAACAGACCTATAGGGACTTTCTCGAAAGGTATGGCAAGGAGAATAGGTCTTGCCCAGGCGCTTATAAATGACCCGAAACTACTTATTCTCGACGAACCGACAAGCGGACTGGACCCCATAGGAACAAGACAAATTAAGGACCTTATCGTTGAACTTGCCAAGCGGGGCAAAACCGTTTTGTTGAGCAGTCATTTGTTAGCCGATGCTGAAGAAGTCTGCGACCGTGTTACTATACTTTATGGCGGACTGGTACAAAAAGAAGGAAGCGTCGAAGAACTGCTTGAAATAAAAGACAAAACTCAGATTACCACAAATGTTCTGACCGATAGAACAGTAGAACAAATAAGGCGAATAGTCGAAAAAGACGGCGGAGAATTTGAAATAAGACCGCCGCTGCAGAAGCTCGAAGCGTTTTTCATAGATATAGTCAGGCAGGCACAGCGGCAGAAAAGGCCTACGAGCGGAGCTATAAACCGTATAGAGGCCACCGATGCAGAAAGAGCCACTGCTGTGTCCAATGTGCTCAATAAGCTTGTCGCGGCCAAAATAGAACCGCACAAAAAAACCGAACAGACCGAAGAAATTGAAACTATACAAATTAAGCCCGATTATGATGTTTTAGGCAAATTAACAGAAGAACAGCCCCGATGCGTCGGGGCCGGGCAGGAAAAGAACCCCGATGCATCGGGGGCAAAAATAGAAAAACAGAATGACGTTAAAAAAGATATGCTCGATGAGCTTACGAAACCGGAAGGTTTTATTGGACAGCGAAACAGCAGGGCCAAGAAAAGAGAGGAGAAAGAAAATGGGTAGAGTCTGGGCTGTTGCCAGGAACAGCTTTGTCTCTGCGATGCGGATGAAGATGGCAATAGTCTTCATCCTGCTGCTGGTTGTATTGTTGCCGATTATGTGCATTACGAGTACCGGAGACGGCACAGCGAAGGGGCAGGCGCAAAGTTTTGTCAGCTATGGCCTGGGGCTGACAAGTTTTTTACTGTCGATTCTTACCATTATCGTATCCTGTTACAGCTTAAGCAGCGATATAAAACATAAGCAAATTTACACAGTCATCACTAAACCCATCAGACGCTTTGAGTTGATACTTGGCAAGGTGCTTGGCATCGTAGTACTGGATTTACTGCTATTGTTCGTGTTCTCGTCTATTATTTATACGCTTACCATACAAATACCGCAGCTTTCAAAGGTTCAGGGCGAAGAGCTCGTCAGGCTTAATAATGAATTTTTTACAGCAAGGACAGCGTTGAGGCCCGATTTTGACGAATTTGTAATAGAAAACCGAGCAAATGAAACCTATAGAGATCTCGAGCGTTCCGGGCAATTGTCTGAGTCGAGAAGCAAGCAACAGGTTATTAAGGAACTGACGGACTCGATAAAATATAGTATGTATTCGGCGGAGCCCGGCGGGATGGTTTTATGGGAGTTTCAAAATGTAAAGCCGTCAGATGCCAATGAAAGTATTTTTATTCGTTTCAAGGCCAATGCTTCGCAGACTCCGCCGGACAAGAATATCTATGGCGTCTGGTACGTAGGTGATTACCGGCAAATAAAATATGGGCAGGAGAAAGCAAAGACCCCGATTTACGCCGTTCCGCGAAAGGATGTAGTAAGAGCGGCTCATGAGTTCGAAGTACCGGCGGATGCGGTAGCCGAAGACGGCTATCTGGCCGTTGTTTTTTATAATGAGCCGGCAAATAATACAACAATAATATTCTCTGAAGAAGATGGATTCAATGTTCTATACAAAGCCGGAAGTTTTGGGGCAAATTTTATACGCGCGATACTTGTTATCTTTGCAAGACTTGTTTTTCTTGCTGTCTTGGGAGTTTCACTTTCTACATGGTTGGGATTTCCTGTTGCGGTATTATGCAGCCTTGCGATATTTTTTACCGGTGTGATAAATGGTTTTATTGTCGGTTCTTTTG
>JAHJUV010000103.1 GCA_018828825.1 Planctomycetota bacterium
TAACGTCTGACAGGTTTCTGATATTAGCGATGACGTAACCGACTTCACCAGTGCCGAGCGAATCTGTTTTTTTCATTGTCGGGGTAAATTTTCCAAGTTCGGCAATTTGATATGTTCTGCCTGAACCCATCATTTTTATTTTCTGGCCCGGGACAAGCTTGCCCGAGAAAACCCTGACGTAACAAATCACGCCCCTGTAGTCGTCAAAATGGCTGTCGAAAATCAGGGCCTTTATATGTTCGTCAGCGTCATGCTGGGGAGGCGGCAGCAGAGTGATTATCGCGTCGAGTAGTTCATCGACACCTTTGCCGCTTTTGGCGCTGATATAGAAACATTCATTTTTATTTATGCCGAGGATGTGCTCAAGTTCTTCGGCTACGACTTCGGGCTGGGCGGCGGGCAGGTCGATTTTGTTGATGACAGAAATAATCTCAAGACCGCAATCGACGGCCAGGTACGCGTTGGCGACGGTCTGGGCCTCGACGCCCTGGGTGGCATCGACGACAAGAATCGCGCCCTCGCAGGCGGTCATCGAACGGGAGACTTCATAATGGAAATCTACGTGGCCGGGTGTGTCAATCAGGTTGAGCATATAGTCTTTGCCATCGCGGCTGTAATTCATCGTTACAGCCGAGGCTTTAACGGTTATGCCGCGTTCGCGCTCGATGTCCATAGTGTCGAGCATCTGCTCCTTGAACTGGCGCTGGTTGACCGTGCCGGTGAGCAGCAGGAGCCTATCGGCCAGTGTGCTTTTACCGTGGTCGATGTGGGCGATAATGCAGAAATTTCGTATATTGTCTATATCCATCTGTCTTTTTTGGGAAAATACAAGCTTATACTATAACTAATCGAAGATTTTAAAGCAACCCAGAACGGGTTTTCAATCCGGCTGGGAAAAATCACACAAAATACTGTCGGCAATCGGCAGAGCGATTTTGGTCAGACTTAGCCTGTCATTTTTTAGCTGCAAAAGGTCTAATTTTAGATTTTTTTCGAGCGAGTTCCTGAAAAGTTCGAAGATGTCTAATCCGGTTTTCTGTTTGTATTCTGCGAGATTAATTCCCTTAATCAGTCGCAGGCCGAGGACCGCTGTCTGGGATGCTTTTTCAGAAAGACTTATTTTTATCTTTTTTGCCGCTGTGTCTTTCTGTGTAATGTATTCTTCAATATCGTTTATATTCTCAATTCGCCATCTTTCGATATAGCTGCACGCGGCTGGACCTATGCCGAGATAAAAATCATTTTTCCAGTAAGTCAGACTGTGTTTGCATTCGAAGCCGGGCTTTGCGAAATTTGAAATCTCGTAATGCCCAAAACCTGCGTCGGCGAGAGTTGCAATTGCGGTTTCGTACATTTGCCTGTCGAGTTCCTCGTTGACAGTTTTTAATTTGCCGGCGGATTTTATTTTTTGCAAAGGCGTATTTTTTTCATAAGTAAGACTATATGCGCTGATGTGCTGTACGTTGCTTTGAATCGCTTTTGTTAGAGTCTGCCGCCAGGTTTGCAAATCGGAGCCGGGAATAGCGAAAATCAAATCGATACCGATATTTTTAAAGCCGATGGTTTTTGCGGCCTCTATGGTTTTTTGGGCCTGATTTGCAGAGCAAGCTCTGCCAAGAAATGTAAGCTCATTGTCAATGAATGATTGGACGCCGATTGAGATTCTATTGACGCCAAGAGCGAAAAGTTCTTTCAGCAGTTTTTCGTCGGCATCGGCGGGATTGATTTCAACTGTAAATTCATCGGCTTTGCCGGTCAGGTTGAGAATTTCTGATAGAAAACCGCAAAGGGCCTTGCTGCCGATGGAGGCAGGGCTGCCTCCGCCGATGTACAAGGTGTTTATTGGTTTATCAAAAGAGGATTTTTTCAGTTCCGTGATTTCGGCATTTAAGACTTTTTGGGTATCGTACTGGTTCGGCGGTTTGGAATAAAAGCCGCAGTAGCTGCATTTGGTTTTGCAGAAGGGAATGTGGACATAAACAGCTTTTGGCAACATATTAATCATAACTTACTTACGAGATTCTTCACTGCGCTGCGCTCCGTTCAGAATGACAAGAGCGGCAAATAAAAAGGGCAGCGATTTAAAATATCACTGCCCTGAATTTTCAAACGGGTGAGAGACGGGATTCGAACCCGCGACCCTCAGATCCACAATCTGATGCTCTAACCAGCTGAGCTACTCCCACCGTTAAATCTTGAGGATACCTCAAAAGCAATTATTAGAGCTACCCTTCAATTCGAGATTTAAGGTAATTATAAGCTTTTACTGTCTGGAAAAGCAATCATTTTTTAAGTACGGCCTGGGCCGCTGCGAGCCTTGCAATCGGCACTCTAAATGGCGAGCAGGAAACGTAATTCATACCGATTTTACAGCAGAAAGCAACGCTTGCGGGTTCGCCGCCGTGTTCACCGCAAATTCCAACTTTAAGTTTTGGGTTGGTAACTCTGCCGAGCATTGTGCCTGTTTCGACCAGCTTTCCGACGCCTGTAATATCCAGTACCTGGAACGGGTCATAGTCATAAATGCCATGCTCAACATATTCGCCAAGGAACTTACCCGCGTCGTCTCTTGAAAATCCCATAGTCATCTGAGTCAGGTCGTTAGTGCCGAAACTGAAGAACTCAGCTTCTTTAGCGATTTCGTCAGCGGTCAAAGCGGCTCTTGGAACTTCAATCATTGTGCCAATCATGTATTCGATTTTGGCATTTTTCTCTTTGAAGACTTTGTTAATTTCGTCGAGCACTTCTGCCTTGACGAATTGGAGTTCTTTTAGTGCGCCTACGAGAGGAATCATAATTTCCGGCAGGACTTTTTTGCCGCTCTTCTTGATTTTAAGTGCGGCTTCAATAATGGCTCTTGTCTGCATACGATAAATCGCGGGATATGTTACTGCAAGCCGACAGCCTCGATGGCCGAGCATTGGGTTGAACTCGTGAAGCTTTGCCACCTCTTCGGCGACTTTCTTAGGGGTGATTTTGAGCCTTTTTGCCATTTCGGCCTGACTCTTTGCGTCCTGCGGAAGGAACTCATGCAGAGGCGGGTCGAGCAGGCGAATAGTTACGGGCAATCCAGCCATAGTTTTGAATATGCCTTCAAAGTCGCTCCTCTGGTACGGCAATAGTTTTTTCAATGCACCCTCAAATTGCCCTGCTGTTTTTGCGTATTCTTTTTTAATTGCGGCCTTTTCCTTGTCGGTTTCAGCAACGTGAAGTTTTTCGAGCATTACGTCATAATCTTCAGCGGCAAGAATCATTTCGCGTACCGCCCAGATTCTATCGCCTTCAAAGAACATATGCTCGGTTCTACAAAGGCCTATGCCTTCTGCACCAAAATCTCTGGCTCTTTTTGCATCGCCCGGAGTATCAGCATTTGTTCTTATACCGATTTTGCGAATCTTGTCAGTGATAGCCATAAACTTGCCAAAAGCACCGGAGAGAGTCGGCTCGACGGTGGCAAGCTGGCCGGTTATTACTTCACCCCTGGAGCCGTCAAGGCTCAGCCAGTCGCCTTGCTTAATCGTAAGTTTGCCAACGGCCATTTTTTTGTTTTTATAGTCGATGCTCAATTCACTGACGCCCGCGACGCAGCATTTGCCCATACCGCGGGCGACAACCGCCGCGTGGCTTGTCATTCCGCCGCGAGCGGTAAGAATACCCTCGGCTGCATCCATTCCTCCGATATCTTCGGGGCTTGTTTCAATTCTGACAAGAATAACCTTTTTGCCGTCGTCGCGCCATTTTTCTGCGGTCTCAGCATCAAAGACGACCTGTCCTTTTGCAGCGCCGGGCGAGGCGGGAAGACCCCTTGCAATGACATCGCGTTTTGCTTTGGGGTCAAAGCTTGGATGTAGAAGTCTGTCAAGCTGTTCGGGGGTAACCCTCATAATAGCTTGTTTTTCGTTAATAAGTTTTTCCTTTGCCATATCGACGGCTATTGTTACCGCAGCCTCTGCGGTTCTTTTGCCGGTACGGGTCTGAAGGACATAAAGCTTTTTCTCCTGGATAGTAAACTCCATATCCTGCATATCCTTGTAATGCTTTTCCAGCCGAGTCATAAGAGCGGTGAGCTCTTTATAGGCCTTGGGCATAACCTTTGCCAATTGTTTTAACGGAACAGGCGTTCTAATGCCGGCGACAACATCTTCGCCCTGGGCGTTCATCAAAAATTCGCCGTAGAATTCCTTTTCGCCAGTGCTTGGATTTCTTGTAAAGCAGACGCCTGTGCCGCAATCGTCGCCCATATTGCCGAAAACCATCGCTTGTACGTTCACCGCTGTGCCGAGCAGGCCCTTGATATTGTTGAGCTGACGATATTTGATGGCTCTTGCCGCATTCCATGAACCGAACACTGCATTGATAGCGTGTGTAAGCTGTACTTTACCGTCCTGCGGAAAACTCTTGCCGACATGTTTCTTGTAAGCTTCTTTGTATTTTGCAACGACACCTGCAAGCTGAGCGGCACTGAGTTCGTTATCGTTTTTGACGTCGGTTTTTTTCTTTGCAGCGTGGATAATTTTCTCAAAATTCTCATGATGACAACCCATTACCACATCGCCAAACATATCGATAAATCTGCGGTAGATATCATAAGCAAAGCGAGCGTTGCCGGTCTTTTTAATGATGCCCTCAACAACTTTATCGTTAAGGCCGAGGTTAAGAACGGTATCCATCATGCCCGGCATTGATATCGCGGCACCACTTCGAACGCTAACCAGAAGGGGCTTGTCTGCATCGCCAAGCTTTGCACCCATCGTTTTTTCGAGTTTCGCAAGATTCTTATCAACTTCTTCGGCCAGACCCTTAGGCCATTTGCCCTTTGCCTCGTAATATTCCCCGCAGACCGTTGTTGAAATTGTAAATCCCGACGGTACGGGTACGCCCAAATTAGTCATCTCGGCAAGATTCGCTCCCTTGCCGCCAAGAAAAGCCTTCATTTTCGCATTGCCTTCGGCCTTTCCGCCGCCGAAGAAGTAAACCAGTTTCTTACTCTTAGCCATCTGTATAAACTCCTTAATAATTAAAGTAGCCCTGTAGGGCTGTTACACGAAATTGTACCGTAGAAACAAATTGAGGCGCGTAAGTATAAGGATAGGCAAAAGAACTGTCAACCCCGTTAGAAAGAAATAATTGTCCTAAAAATCGCGGAAAAAGGTTTTAAGGCCGGTTTGTTGAGTTCTTCAGCCAGAGCTAACCACAGTAAAAACTTTTCTATTGTTACCTTTCTCTCAAATTTGTCTTTTATAAGATTTGTGTCTATATTGCTGATAAACCGGTCGAAGCAGCGGATGCCCTGCATACCAAAGAGAAAGACTAAAGGAAATACAATTGTAAAACATATATTTCCATAGTGTTCAAAAATTCCCACATCCTCGCCCGGCAGAAAGAAACTTTTGTCAAAAGCAGCCCCCATATAAGGCAAAAGGGTAACCAGCAATAGAAATGAAAAAATGTTGCTTAATCGCTAAACTTTCGCCATCTGAAATGGTAAGTTAAGCCAGATATTATTGTTACAACTATCATAATGATTAATGTAATGGTCGTGAACCAATATCCCCACTCTGCTTTCTGGACGTGTGCCATTTTGACTATAATGGTACCAACCGCGAAGTAGTGCAGAAACACCTTGATCTTTCCGGATAATATGGCGCCAAAGTTAATGCCCCGGGCTTCGGCAATGTGACGTAATATAGTTACGTAAACATCTCGAACTATTATTATACCCACTATTAACCAGTGAATGAAAGTCAATATATAATTATCAAGATTGAAAAGTTTCGGCTGGCCGATAATGGCGAAGACTACGAATGCACCGCAAATGAGAATTTTGTCGGCCAGCGGGTCAACCATTCTGCCGAACTTGCTTGTAACATTTAGTTTTCTGGCCATCGCACCGTCAGCCATATCGGTGAAAGCAGCAATAAGAAAAATCACAAAAGCAAGGTCAAGATAGCTGGGGAATGACATATCTCTATCGGCCGGCAGTGTTGGTTCGAGGAAAATCATAACCAAAAAAACAATCGCCAGTACGAGTCTGCCGCCAGTCAGGATGTTAGGAATATGCTTTATCATAAAGTACGGGATATAGAATATATAATTTTCAGGAAAAAATCAAATTCTTTTAGCCAATAAGTCATAACCTTCAAAGCCGGTGATTTTTGCCTTTACGAAATTGCCCGGTTTATCGTCGCAGTCCTCTACAAGACAAATACTGTCAATATGCGGGGCCTGGCCGTAATATCGGCCGACAGCGGCCTGGGCGGGCTGGTTTTCGTCGATAAGGCATTCGATAACCTGACCTTTAAGGGCCTTGTTTTTCTCAAAGGCGATTTTTTGCTGGGCGAGCATAATCGAATCTCTTCTCTTGTCCTTGATTTTTTGTGGTATCCGGCCGGGCAGTTCAGCGGCCTTTGTGCCTTGTTCGGGCCAGAACGTAAAACAGCCCAGAGCATCGAAACGTACCTGTTTTACAAAATCCAGAAGTTCTTTGAACTGCTGGTCTGTCTCTCCGGGGAAGCCGACAATTACTGTCGTCCGCAGCACGACGTCGCCAATTGCCTTGCGGATTTTCTCGATAAGAGCGGCAATTTTCTCGTGCGTGTCAGGCCGACGCATTACTTTTAGAATTTCATTATTAATATGCTGTATTGGCATATCTATATAATGGACAATCTTTTTGCTTTGCGCGATGGTCTCTATGAGCTGGTCCGTGGCCCCGGAAGGGTTGAGGTACATCGGCCTGAGCCATTTGAGCTTTTCGATTTTTTCCAGTTCGCCGATGATTTTTACAAGCCCATCCTTTTCACCGAGGTCTTTTCCCCAGTTTGCACTGTCCTGGGCTATTATGGAAAGTTCCACAATGCCGGCATCGGCAAGCTGATTTGCCTCGGCGATGATATCATTCAGCGGTTTACTTCTGAATTTTCCTTTTACTGAAGGGATGGTACAAAAGGAGCAGGTTCTGTCGCAGCCTTCGGAAATTCTCAGGTACGCCCAGTGCGATGGATTTATGAGAAGTCTGTCCGTATCTTTTTGTATTTTATCTACCCAGTCGGCGGGACTTTCGTAAAATTTCGGCACAGGGTCGCTGAACATATTTTCGATTACGCCTGCGATGTTATCTCTTGCGCCAAGGCAGACGACAGCGTCGATTTTTGGAAATTTTTCGAGGAGTTTTTCTTTCGCCCTTTCCGGCAGGCATCCCGTGACGATGATTTTTTTAATTTTTCCTTTGCGCTTATCGGCGAGGGCCTGGGTTATTATATCGTTTGCTTCGTCAATAGCGGGCTGTATAAAGCCGCAGGTATTGATAACCACAATATCGGCGCTGCCAGTGTCGGCGCCGACGACAAAGCCGGCCTCGGCAATGAGCGCAAGCATCTTTTCTGAATCGACTGTATTTTTCGGACAACCCAGCGAAATAAAGCCAACCGTTGGCATTTTTGCATTTGTCGTCAAATTTTTTCCTTAAAACAAAAATTATATCTTTTTAAAAGCGAGAGTAAAAACGTTTCTTTTTTCTTTTATATATTTTCTTTCGTAATTTGTACCGACAAGTTCATTGTTTTGGGCACCGGCGGGTTTGACAAATTCAACGGGTTTTAATTTTTTAGCGAAGCCTTCAAATTCGTTCTGCATCCACTGGAAATAACCGGCGTGGTCGGTGGCAATGTTAATCAAACCGTCTTTTTTCAAACATCGAATCATCTGCGTTATATTTTCTGCGCAAACGAACCTTCTTTTGTGATGAGACCTTTTTGGCCAGGGGTCAGGGAAATAGATGTGAAAACAATCGACAGTTTTATTGCCGATGTATTCAGATAAAAAAAGGGCTGCCTCTGTTCGTATAATACGAACATTACCTACAGCCCTTCGCCCAAGTCTATCTACGGCGTATTTGTAATATTTGTTCGCCCATTCGATACCGAGAAAATTTATCTGCGGAAAAGCGAGGGCCTGATTAACCAGAAAGGTGCCTTTGCCGGAGCCGATTTCAATGTGCAGCGGTGCGGAACGTCCGAAAACGTCCGAAAAATCGTTTTTTTTACTTAAATCTTCGATTTCAAGCGAGATATTTGGATATTCTTTTATTTGTCTTTTGGCCATAATCTTCTGTTTTTCTGAAAAAGTTTTCTGAGCGGCTGATTTTTTACGCAAACTCATATTAAGTCAAGTTCTTAAAAAAACGATACAAATTTTATGAAACTATCAAGCTCGTATTTACGTAGGAACTAATAAAAGAAGAAACGTTTTCTCGGACCCAAGGTCATGATAAGGCTAATAAAATTACGGCGAAAACGCGTGCTGGTTGATGTTGACACCCAGAAGGATTTTCTGATTGCCTGCGGAGCATCTTGTATAAAAAATCATCGCAGGGTCCTGATGAATATCAGAAGGGTGTATGCCTGGGCGAGAACAAGGCATATCAGGGTAATTTCAACCGCATTGTGCAAACCGGGCAAAAACGGTGATAATTTCTGCATCGCAGGTACGGACGGACAGAAGAAAGTTTCCTATACCCTCCGCAATAAAAGAATTGCCTTTGCATCCGACAATTCCACGGATTTATCAAGAGACCTGTTTGCCCGCTTTGACCAGATAATATTGAGTAAAAGATGTGAAAATCCGTTCGATGAACCGAGAGCGGAAAGACTGCTGACGGAGCTGAAAGCCGATGAGTTTGTCGTAATCGGCGCATTGGGCGAGGGCGCGGTATCGTCAACGGTCCTGGGCCTTTTACAAAGAGGAAAGAGGGTGGTCGTTCTTACCGATGCGATAGGCGTAATCGACAGACACGCGGCGGATGTCGCGTTTAGAAAAATGAAGGCAAAGGGAGCGATTCTGTCAGAGACCAAAAACATAGCCGGCTCAAGCCATCTCCACACTACCGGCGTTTGCGACTGCAAACTCTGCAAAACCTCTGGAAAAGAGGAAAGAGTTAAGGCGCACGTCAGCGCATAACACATACAAAACTTAGGTTTTTTCTGTTTTATTATTTCAGCCCCCAATCATCGTATATTTAGACCCCCAGGCTCTTGTATCACAATTTTAGACTGTCATACCGGCAGGAAAACAGCCTGAATCCGTAATTTTGCCGAAATGAAAAAAGACAATATTTTTTTATAACTTCTTTTTGGATATAATCTTATGTCCAATAGCGGAACAAACACACATAATGGCACATTATTTGCTTCTTTACAGCCTATATATAGAAGCAGAGACTCTATGACTACAGACAGTATAAAGGTACTTATTAACAATTCGGACTGGGCCTGGCCGGATGCGGTCAGGTATATTTTCAAAGACCGGTCTGTTGAGCTATTGGTAGTAAAACAGACGGATGAGGCCCTAAATGTTTTGCAGCAGAGACGGATTCATACGGCAATCGTCGATATGGACTCGAAAATACTCAACGGTCTTAGTATGATAAAGGTTATCCGCGGCTGTTATCCGCTGCTGCCTTGTATCCTGCTGGCCGAGGACGCGGAAGAAAAACTGCTTTCGGCGGCGCTGGAACTTGATATATTCAGCGTTATGAATAAGCCGGTTGATATTCCGCTGCTTCAAAATCAGCTTCACAGGCTTTTTGTAAAAAGATATAACAGTAATTTATTTAATAGTTGAAAGGAATTAGGAATGAAAATCAGACCATTGGCCGACAAGGTGCTTGTCGAACGCATCGAGGCTGAGAGCAAAACTGCCGGCGGAATCGTCCTGCCGGATTCGGCAAAGGAAAAACCGCAGCGCGGCAAAATCATCAGCGTTGGTGAGGGGAAACTGCTCGAAGACGGTTTGAGAAGCAAGATGCAGGTTAAAAAAGGAGACCAGGTGCTCTTTACAAGCTATGCCGGTACGGAAGTAAAACTCGACGGCAAGGAATACCTGATTATGGACGAAACAGACATTATGGCAGTAATAGAAAAATAGCCACAAAGACACGAAGACACAAAAAATTTAAAAATAAGGAAATAGGAGATATAGAAAATGGCAGCAAAAAAGATTGCTTATAATACCGAGGCCCGCGAGGCGATTCGCCAGGGCATAAAGAAACTTGCCCAGGCGGTAAAGGTTACGCTGGGGCCTTGCGGAAGAAATGTCGTTCTTGAAAAGTCGTTCGGTTCGCCGACCGTTACAAAAGACGGCGTTACCGTAGCAAAGGAAATCGAACTCGAAGATTCTTATGAAAATATGGGCGCCCAGATGGTTAAGGAAGTTGCCAGTAAGACAAGCAACGTCGCAGGCGACGGCACAACCACCGCAACAATTCTTGCCGAGGCTATTTTCGAGGAAGGTCTTAAAAATATTACAGCCGGCGCAAACCCGATGCAGGTCAAACGCGGCATCGATATGGCCGTTGAGAAAATCGTCGACGAGCTCAAAAAGATGAGTACATCCGTCGAGTCTGGCAAACAAATCGAACAGGTAGCCACCTGCTCGGCAAATCAGGATGCTGGAATCGGCAAGACAATGGCACAGGCAATGGAAAAGGTCGGCAAAGACGGCGTCATCACCGTCGAGGAAGGCCAGAGCCTTGAAACCACGGTCGAACTTGTCGAGGGTATGCAGTTTGACAAGGGTTTCATCAGTCCACACTTTGTCAATAATTACGAGAGTATGACCTGCGTACTTGAAAAACCTTATATTCTCATTCACGAAAAGAAAATCAGCTCTATTAAATCGCTTGTTCCCGTGCTCGAAAAGGTCGCTAAAGCCGGCAGGGGCCTGCTTATCATTGCTGAGGACCTTGAAGGCGAAGCACTTGCGACGCTGGTAGTGAATAAAATTCGCGGTGTTCTGCAATGTGCTGCGGTGAAGGCGCCCGGATTCGGCGACAGACGCAAAGAAATGCTTGCCGACATCGGCGTTCTGACCGGCGGCGAACCTGTTTTCGAAGACCTCGGCATCCAGCTTGAAAAAGTTGAACTGTCCCAGTTGGGCCAGGCGAAACGCGTTACAATTGACAAGGACAACACGACAATCGTCGAAGGCGCAGGCACAACGGCCGCGATAAAAGGACGTATCGAGCAGATTAAAAGAGAAATCGAATCTACTACGAGCGAATACGATACCGAAAAGCTTCAGGAAAGACTTGCAAAACTTTCCGGCGGAGTCGCACAGATTAACGTTGGCGCCGCAACCGAAGCAGAAATGAAAGAAAAGAAAGCTCGCGTCGAAGACGCACTGCACGCCTGCCGGGCTGCTGTTGAAGAGGGTATCCTGCCGGGCGGTGGGGTCGCTATGCTGCGGACGCTCAAGGCCCTTGATAAGATAAAAGCGAAAGACGACGAAAAAGTCGGCATTGACATCGTAAAAAGAGCAATCGTCGCGCCAATCAAGCAGATTGCTACAAACGCAGGACTTGACGGCTCAATCGTTGCCCAGAAGGTTATGGAAAGCAGCGATGTGAACTTCGGATATGACGCGATGAGAAAAGAGTATGGCAATATGATTGAGTTCGGCGTTATCGTTCCGACAAAAGTCGAACGAATCGCCTTACAGAACGGCGCTTCAATTGCCTCGCTGCTGCTGACAACTGATGCGATAGTAAGCGAGATTCCCGAAAAGAAAGAAGCGCCTCCGATGCCTCCTCAAGGCGGAGGAATGTACTAAAGAAAGTTAAAAGTTAAAATTTAAAATTGTGGAGTCCCACACCTAAAAAACTTTAGGTGTGGGATGACTGTTTTTTATGTTGTTTAATTTTTATTCAAATTCGTTCAATCAAGTCTCGAAAGGCTTTGCAAAGGGGCTTTTTGTTGTGGGACTTCTGCTGATAGGTTTCGGTACGCTCGTCTGGATACTCAAGGAAGTTCTCGCTGTTATCGCCGCGGCGATTTTCATAGCGGTCGGTTTTCTTTGCTGCTTTAACGCTGTCAGGGTATTCATTGGCACAATGAAAGCCGATAAACATAACGATGACCAAAGGGATAATGTTAGAGTCCGCATAGAGGATAATTCCAGGCTTTGACCGCAAGTTAAATAAAAATAGAACCACAATATAGCTTGCCAACTTTTCAGCCGGCTCGTATATTTCAGTTTATGAATGGACAATCGGATACTAAGGGATTTACAGGTTTTCTCAGGGCCTGGGCGGCAAGCCTTATTGTTGCCGGCGCCCTCTTCTGTACGCTTCTTGTCAAATTCTACTGGGCAATTCATATAAACAGATTAAACGAATGGGTAAGCTGGGTAGAATCCGATATTTTTGTTCTGGCCGCTGTTGAATTATTGCTTGTGATTGTCTGTTTCATCTGGCCCAAAAAAAGTGTTGTGAGGATTATAACTGTTCTTGCCGCTCTTGTATGTACCTGGTCGGTTATCAACGCCGGCTGGCTTATCGCGACAGGAACTCAGGTGCTGCCTGCTGTTATCGCCCCGCTTTTTTATGACCCTGTCAGCAGGTTTGTAATCGTCGGCCATCATTTGGCGATGAGACCGTTTGCCGCCATTGCCCTTCTGGCGCCAAGTGCGATAGCCCTGGCGTTCTTCTTTCATATACTCGCAAAACCGGTTGTGCCAACTGTCAGCAAAAACCATATTCGTGTCAGGATTGTTATCTATGTCGTATTGTTTGTGTTGGCGGCGGCTTTCGCCTTTATCGAAAAAGACGGTGCCGAAGCAACCGTATTGGCTGAACTGCGATATAATAGTCAGCTCAAGGCAATCAAATCGCTGTTTTACAGAAACTCAGCGAGGCGAAACCATATTGGGAAATCCATAGACCGCCAGTTGTCTCTTGATGATGGAAACAACATCTCGCAGTTGCCGCTGCGGAACCATAAGAACGCCGGCAAATTTAACGTGGTCCTTGTCGTACTTGAAGGAATTTCGCCATCGCAGACCAGCCTGTTCAATAACGGCAGTGTGGATGTCCCCTTTTTAAGGAGCCTTGCCAAAAAAGGAACGGCCTTTACAAACTGCCATACGGTTGCGACCCATACGACAAAAGCGCTGTTCGCGATACATACCGGCAGATATCCGTCCGTCAGCCAGGATTATATCGAAGCTGTGGTGGCAAATGATCCTTATCAAAGCATCGCGACTATCCTGAAAGATTCTTTCGGCTACAGAACGGCGTTTTTCCAATCTGCCGAGGGTACTTTTGAGGCTAGGCCGGGCCTTGTCCACAATCTCGGTTACGACAAGTTTTTTTCGCGTGAAAATATCGCCGATACAAATTCTTATCTCGGCTATCTTGCCGCAGATGAATTTACTCTTATCGAACCGATATGCCAATGGATAAAACAATCCGAAAGCCCTTTCCTTTTAACGGTTCTCGGCTCATCGACGCATGACCCCTATGAAATCCCGAAGTGGTACGCCTCCGGCAAAGCTGCCGAACTTAAAGACCCTCAGCAGCGGTACCGAATGCTCATAACATATACCGACGCATTTCTTGAAGAGCTTTATAGCAGAATCCACCAGGTAATCGGGAATAGGAAATTAATTTTCTGCGTAATCGGCGACCACGGCGAAGCGTTCGGCCAGCATAGCAGATACGGCCACACCCGGGTGCCTTATGAAGAAGCTACAAAAATTTTCTGGATTGTGAAAGGAGACAAAGTAAAACGCGGCAAAAAAGTTGATTTGCCGGTAAGCAGTCTTGACGTAACCCCCACGCTGCTGAATATTATGGGCTTTGATATTTCGAAGGGAACGTTTGACGGGGTAAATGCTATGGGAAAGATTTCTGTCGACAGGAAAATTTATTTCTCGACGTGGATGGATAATGGCCCGACCGGCTATATCTGCGGACAGAAAAAGCTTATATACGACCCGACAAACGAACTAATTATTGAATTCGATTTGTTACAGGACCCTGCCGAATTGGCAGGACAGATTTTCCAAAAAGAGAAATTACAGGATTTCCAGAAAGATATTACAGAAATTCTCAACTGGCAGAGCCAAATGTTTATTGAGCTTGACCATGATAAAATAGAGAAGTATCAGCGTGTTCTTGACGACTGGCTTTGCCAAACTAACAGTAGAGAGCCAAAGGCTGTCTATGATAAGAGGCAAAAGAGGGCTTTTAGGAGGAATTGATGTTGTTTTTTTTAAACATCTTTTTAGGTTCGTATTTCTCAAAGCTTTAGTACCTATAAAACCGAGGATTTCAGTATTTTAAAGCCCCCCAGCGTTGTTAAAATGCAACGCAGTGATAAAGTTTATCACAGTGCCGTTGTTATTTAACTAAGCCGATGCTGTGCTAACTTTTTCTACAATATAATGTTGTGGATATGAGTTAATCCGCTCGGCGAATTGTAAAACTTCTGGCACAAACTTTGCTTAACAGATAGGCACTTTATACTTTGCCGGGTGGGCTGAGTATCTTGATCCTTGGAGGAGGAGAAGATAGGTAAGCCCGCCTGTAAACGCAACCAGGGCTAAAAATATATAAATAGAACCCTGTTAAATATATTGCGTTCTATGGAGCTGGTCGGGAGGAGGCAGCTCCATTCTTTTTGCGCTGAAAAAGGGGGAAATAGAAATCCGCAATATATCTTCCGCTTTACTGTTATTTACTCAATCTGTAATTTGCAAAAGTCCATAAAAAGCGTATCGCTGATGATTTTGCGTTGGGAAGGCACAAAAGAGGTGTGTGCAGGATTGGGCGATACAGGACTCGAACCTGTGACCCGCTGATTAAGAATCAGCTGCTCTACCAACTGA
>JAHJUV010000104.1 GCA_018828825.1 Planctomycetota bacterium
AGAAGCGATAAATGGCTGTGTATGATGTATCCGAGACTTTGTCTTTTAAAAGAATTTTTAAAAGAAGATGGCGCAATTTTTGTAAGCATTGATGACGATGAAGGCCATTATCTTAAAGCATTGATGGATGAAATTTTTGGCAGAAACAATTTTATAGCAAATATCATTTGGCAAAAAAAGTTTTCACCCCAAAATGATGCAAAATGGCTTTCGGACAGTCACGACCATATTTTAGTTTTTGCAAAAAACAAAAATATTTGGAGACCTAATTTATTGCCTCGAACAGAGAAAATGAATGAGCGATATAAGAATCCGGATAATGATCCTCGTGGACTTTGGACTTCGGGAGGACTTGATGTTAAAACATATTCTGCAGAATATGATTATCCTATAACAACACCATCTGGACGGATTGTAAATCCGCCAGGAGGTTCTTGTTGGCGGTTATCAAAAGAGCGACTCGAAGTATATAAAAAAGATAATAGGATTTGGTTCGGTGAAAATGGGAATAATGTTCCAAGAATTAAAAGATTTCTTTCAGAAGTTAAAGATGGAGTAACCTCAATGACAGTTTGGTTACACTCCGAAGTAGGGCATAATCAAGAAGCTAAACAAGAGCTAAATAAAATATTAGGTGAAAACGCAGATAATGTTTTTGATACACCTAAGCCGGTTAGATTGATAGAAAGAATCATTCAACTTTCAGCGGGCAAAGATGATGTTATTTTGGATTCCTTTGCAGGTAGTGGGACAACCGGACATACGGTATTGAAGATGAATAAACAGGATGGAGGGCATAGGCGATTTATTCTTGTTGAAATGGAAACAGAAATTTGCCAGAAGATAACATACGATAGGTTAAAATCTGCTGTAAAAGGATATACCCACAATGATACGAATGTTGAAGGATTGGGCGGAGGATTCAGGTATTGTAAATTGGATAAGCCATTATTTGACGAGACGGAAAAAATCGGAGAGACGGTAAAATTTGCAGATTTGGCGGCGCATATATTTTTTACGGAGACGGGCAAGCCAATACCGAAACGAACAAACGGAGCAAGTCCATTTTTAGGAACGGCAAACGAAACAGGTTATTATTTATTATTCAATGGGATTTTGGGAGATAAAACGCCAACTGGTGGAAATGTAATGACTGGCAAAGTGCTGGAGAGCTTGCCAAAACATAACGGACAAAAGGTTATTTTTGGAGAAGGATGCAGATTAGGAAATGCGAGATTAAAAAGAGAGCAAATAATATTCAAGCAATTACCTTATGAGATAAAGGTGTCGTAATGGCATTTGAGTTGAAACCATATCAGAAGCGTTGCATTAAAGAATTAGAAAAATATTTTCGCAGAACGACTGAATTAGATGACGCAAATACAGCATTTTACAAGCAGGTAAACCGCAAGTATTATCCTGTAAAGGGACTCGAAGGCCTTCCCTATGTATGTATTCGAGTGCCAACAGGCGGAGGCAAGACGGCGCTGGCGGCATATTCGGTGGGAACCGCAGCGGAAAATCTGCTTAGGACAGAGAGATGTTTAGTCTTGTGGCTTGCACCGACGACGCAGATTGTCGAGCAAACCTTAAACGCACTGCAAGATAAGAGGCATCCATACAGGCAGGCATTAGACAATGATTTTGATGGCTGCGTTAGTGTATTAGACATCAAGGCTGCATTAGGACTTCAACGAGGGACATTAGAATCTGATACCGTAATAGTTGTATCGACAATGCATGCTCCGCGTATAGGGGAAACAGAGGGGCGAAGGATTTATGCAGAAGACAATAGTGCATTAATGCCGCATTTTGAAAATCTTAAAGCTGAACAGTTATTACTTTTGGATAAGACTGAGGCTGGCAAACCTGCTTGTAGCCTTGCCAATGTTTTTAGATTACACCGACCAATAATTATTGTTGATGAGGCACATAACGCAAGAACACCTTTATCATTTGAATCTTTGGCAAGATTTAGGCCTTCCTGTATTTTGGAATTTACCGCAACACCAAATCAGAATTTTGAAGGCGGAAATGAGCCGAGCAATGTTTTGACGCATGTATCAGCGGCAGAATTAAAGACAGACCAAATGATAAAGCTGCCAATTTATTTAAAGGCTAAGCCGCAATGGATAGAGGCGGTTCGAGAAGCATTAGATAAACAAACAGAATTAGAAAAGCTCGCAATTGAAGAGGAAAAAGAAACAGGGCAGTATATAAGGCCAATAATTCTGTTTCAGGCACAAAGGAATATTACGGGAGAACAAAATATTACTTATGATGTTTTGAAGAAAAAGCTTATCGAAGAATTTCAAATTCATGAGGAGCAAATTGCAATATCGACAGGCGCACAAAATGATCTTGAAGGAATTGACGTTCTTTCAAAAAATGAAAAAATTAGATATATAATAACTGTTGATAAATTGCGAGAGGGTTGGGATTGTCCATTTGCATATATTCTTTGCACAATATCTAATCTTAGAAGCAGTACGGCCGTAGAACAGATACTTGGCAGAATTTTACGGATGCCATACGTAACGAAACGAACATACGAAGAACTGAATCGTGCATACGCATATACCACATCATCGGATTTTAAGGCGGCTGCAGACACCTTAACCGAAGCGCTTGTTGATAGCGGATTTGAAAAATTTGAAGCGAAGGAAATGGTTAAATCAATTGACGGGGGAAATGAATTCCTTCCATTATTTCATTCGCCGGTATCTGAAACTATCAGTACAAAGATAAATACAAAAGATATACCTGAAAATCTTCGTGATAAATTGAGCTTTAGAGAAACGGAAACAGGATTAGAAGTTGTATATACAGGACCAGCAATAAAGGCAGGAGATGCGGAAAAGCTTAAAGAGGCAATAAATAACGACAAAGATAAAAACGCCATAGAACGGCTTGTCAGAAAATCGCGAGGACAGGAGAGTACGCCAGCGGCAGTGGGCGCAAAATTTGAAATTCCAATCCTTGCAATGAGAATCGATAGACAGTTAGAATTATTTGAAGATCAATTCAGGGAAGTACCATGGAAATTAAGCAGTTGCGATGCGACTTTGTCTGAACAGGATTTTTCTTTGAATCGAGCCAAAGAAAGAACTGCAAATATCGATGTAACAAAAGACGGCA
This sequence comes from Planctomycetota bacterium, assembly GCA_018828825.1. Classification (GTDB taxonomy): domain Bacteria; phylum Planctomycetota; class Phycisphaerae; order Sedimentisphaerales; family UBA12454; genus UBA12454. The sequence continues at coordinate 3,139 of JAHJUV010000104.1, forward strand.
AGATAGAATATTCATTTATTTCTGAATTACAGAGACAGCTTTCTTTATCAGATATCCACGGGCCCAAAAATGAAACTGAATTAACTATCTGGCTTGATCAAAATATTAATCATAAAGATATAACTCAAATTGAGGCAAATTTATTCATAAGCAAGATGATAAGTTCGCTTATAAAAAATCGAGGATTGACACTAGAAGAACTTATAATCAATAGATGGCGACTAAAAGATGCAACAGAGCAGTTGATATCTCAACATCGGAAAATATTTTTAAAACAAACTTATCAAAGAATGCTTTTGCCGGAATTTGAAACACCGTTAGAAGTGGACCCGACATTTTGTTTCACATTCGATAATAACAGATATCCTGCTTCAAGATTTTATGATGGGCCATTTAAACCTAGTAAACATTTTTATTTGAATCCGGGGGATATGAACGGTGAAGAGGCGGATTGTGCAGCTTTTATTGATGGTTTAGACGAAGTTGAATATTGGGTGCGAAATCTTGATAGAGAAGATTATTCATTTTGGCTACAAACTTCTACTGATAAATTCTATCCCGATTTTGTAGTGCAATTGAAAGATGGTCGTGTACTTGTTGTTGAATACAAAGGTGCTCATATTGCCGATAGCGCTGATACAGAAGAGAAGGATAATATTGGCAAAATATGGGCAATGAGGTCGAAAGGTCGTTGCCTTTTCAGGATGGTCGGTAAGGATGACTACCAAGCCAAGATACTATCAGCGATTGGTAAGTAAGTTTTGACTTAATGAGATGCCCTGATGGGATAATATAAGTACTTCAAAGAAGCCATCACAGGTATCCCACAGGGTAAACTGTCGCATCTCAATATAGGAAGTTTTTATGAGTAAGTTTTATTATGTGTATGTTCTGTTATCGGAAAAAGACCATAAATTTTATATCGGCTGTACGGGCGACATCAAAAAAAGGATAGAGGAACATAACAGAGGTAAGGTTTCGACAACAAGGAGCAGACGACCATTAAAACTGATTTACTGGGAAGGACGCCTGAATAAGCAGGATGCAGCCAGCCGAGAAAGATATTTGAAGACAACATGGGGCAAGCGATATATTAAAAGCAGATTGAAACAATATCTGGCCGGACTATGAAATCGATGGCGAAACGAAAACGAAAACCAGAAGACCGCCGAAGCGGGGAAACTTCGTCATAGGCGAATCCCGCACCTATTCATTATACCGTAGTGATATAGGAGTAATTGAATACTCAATAGGTGCGGGACTAAACACGGTTTAATATTGTTGAAAATCGACCCATCCGCGATTAAAATTACGTTTTAAATTGTCAAGAAAAACAGGAGTATCAATTGGCAAAAACACTTACTTACAAAATCATCGAAAAACACCTTGCTGACGGGGCGCTCGAAAAAAACAGCCCAATCGGGGTTAAAATCGACCAGACACTGACGCAGGATGCTACGGGAACAACCGCGTTTTTGCTGTTCGAATCGATGGGCGAAGAACGCGTGGGAACCGAGGTTTCCGTAAGTTATATCGACCACAATATGAGCCAGTTCGGGCCTGAAAATCATAACGACCATATTTACCTGCAGACAATAGCCGCCAAGACGGGTGTGTATTTTTCCCGGCCGGGCAACGGGATTTGCCATCAGGTACATCTCGAACGATTCGGCAAGCCCGGCGCGACACTTCTCGGCAGCGATTCGCACACGCCCACCGGCGGCGGGATTGGGATGCTGGCGATTGGAGCGGGCGGATTAGATGTGGCGGTGGCGATGGGAGGCGGAGCGTTTTACCTTAGCTGTCCGAAAGTCATCGGCGTTAAACTTGTCGGTTCGCTGGGGAAGTGGGTGGCAAGCAAAGATATAATCCTTAAACTGCTCAGCATCCTGACGACCAAAGGAAATGTCGGATGTGTAGTCGAATATTTCGGAGCCGGCGTGTCAACATTGACCGTGCCGCAAAGAGCAACGGTAACAAATATGGGGGCCGAGCTGGGAGTAACGACGAGTATTTTCCCATCCGATGAGCAGACGCGAAAATTCCTCGCCGCACAGGGAAGAGAAAAAGATTACCGGCCATTGGCGGCTGACGAAGGGTGCGAATACGATAAGGTTATTGAAATCGACCTTTCTAACTTAGAGCCGATGGCGGCGTGTTCGCCTTCGCCGGACAATATAAAGACGATAAAATCGCTGGCGGGGACAAAAGTCAGCCAGGTTATCATCGGAAGTTGTACAAATTCGAGTTTTACCGACCTGATGATGGTCGCAAAAGTACTTAAAGGAAAAATTGTTAATCCGGCGGTTGAATTCGCAATCGCGCCGGGCAGCAAACAGGTTTTAAATATGCTCGCAGACAACGGCGATTTGGCGGATATTGTCGGGGCAGGGGGGCGGATTCTCGAATCGGCATGCGGGCCCTGCATAGGTCAGGGTTTTTCACCTGCGGACGGAACGGTATCTATCAGAACATTCAATAGGAACTTTGCAGGCAGGACAGGTACGAAAAATGATAATGTCTTTTTGGTAAGTCCCGAGGTCGCAGTCGTCGCGGCGATAAAAGGCGAAGTCGTCGACCCACGGACAAGCGGAATTGAATATCCGAAAATCGAGATGCCGGAAAAATTCCTTATCGACGATAATATGATTCAAAAACCTCTGGCGCCGAAGGAAGCGAAAGATGTTAAGGTTCTTCGCGGGCCGACAATCGTAGTTCCTGAAGCGGCTAAGAAACTGCCTGATAATCTAAGCGGCAAGGTACTGCTCAAATGCGGCGATAAAATTACAACCGACCATATTATGCCCGCAGGGGCGTTTCTGAAATATCGTTCAAACGTGCCGGAGTATTCCAAATGCATCTTTAACTGCTTCAACGAACAGGGAAAGCCAAGCTTTGCACAAAGGGCGCTGGGGCTGAAGGAAAAAGGGATCGGCGGGATTGTTGTCGCGGCCGAGAGCTACGGGCAGGGTTCGAGCCGGGAACACGCAGCGCTTTGTCCGATGTATCTGGGCGTTAAAATGATAATCGCAAAGAGCATTGAAAGAATCCACAAGGCCAATCTGATTAACTTTGCCGTTCTGCCGATCGAATTTGAAACCGGAGCCGATTACGAAAAAATAAATCAGGACGATGATCTTGAAGTGAAAAATCTTAACGATGCGATAAAATCCGCGGACTCTATCGTTGTAAAAAATAAAACGAGCGGCTTTGAATTCAAGTGCAGTATGAAACTGTCCGGCAGGGACAGAGAAATTCTGCTTGCGGGCGGACTGTTGAACTACACCAGAGAAGGGACAAAGGCACAGAGTAAAGAAACGATTGCAAATGATTGAGCAATCTGAAAGTTTGAAAAGCGTGCGGATAAAAACGTACAGAGACTTACTTGTTTGGCAAAAATCTATGGCTTTAGTTACAGAAATATATCGACTGTTAAAGTCGTTTCCCAAGGACGAAACTTACGGGCTGGCTTCCCAAATAAGACGTTGCGCCGTTTCGGTTCCCAGCAATATAGCGGAAGGTTACGGCAGAAACTCAACCAACGATTACATTCGCTTTCTATATATCGCAACCGCTTCTCTGTACGAATTGCAGACCCAGATAGAGATTGCTTTGAATCTACAGTATCTGAGCAAAACCGATTTTGATAAACTCTATGAGTCGAGCAGGGAAATAGAGCGAATGCTCAGCAGTTTGACCGGGAAGCTAAATGATAAACGGAATAAGTAACTTTGTACCTTAACTAATGATTGAAAAAGTCATAACAATTTTCGGGACAAGCAGGGCCAAAGACGGTGATAAGGTTTTCGAACTTGCGTATGAACTGGGCAAATTATGCGCCGAAGCTGGATTTACAATCGCTAACGGCGGTTACGGCGGGACAATGCTGGCGGCGGCAAAAGGGGCAAAATCGGCA
>JAHJUV010000006.1 GCA_018828825.1 Planctomycetota bacterium
CAAACGTGAGTATCGGACTGTCGATCCGAAGGTTGAGGGTTCGAGCCCCTTCGGCCTCGTTTTAAAGCACATAATGACAAAGAATTATGCCACTTGTCATTTTTAACTCTTTGTTTTAGTGTTAATTTGCATTCATCTTATCGAGAGAGCCCGGTTCTGCAATATTGTCGTAAAATCGAGTACCAAATAGTTGGTCAAACCAAATCTTCAACCAAATATCTTAATCAATTCATCTGCGACTGCTTCGGCAGCAGCTTGTGCCTCGGCACTCAATGAAGAGTTAAAATCAGTCTGTGCAGGTTGAATACCTATAAGAAAAAATCGACAGATAGTCTCACTGCCGATGCAATCACACAAAAGCTTCAAAGAAACTGAATGAGTTGAAATGGAAAAAGACTCGGCCTGCGAAGGATCAAACAGCTTAACTGAACCAGCTGGAGCGGAAAAATCAACGGCGTCTATAATAATAACGTTTTGCGGGGTTTTTTTGATGATTTGGCCTATAAAGTTTTCAGGGACAATGCCGGCGTCAATGACCTCTATGTTCATCCTGCCTTTTAGTAAATCACAGACGATACATCCCGCCGCATCGTCGCCTTTTAACCTGCTGCCTACGCAGAGCACGACCGTCTTATTTTTATCAAGATTTCCGACAGGTTTAAGAATTTGCTGAACAGACATTTACCCCGCACCTATTTGTACAATGTTTTCTAAAATCAACTCTTCAGCAATCCACAATAAAGTCTCCGTTTTTCTCTTGCAACCGCACAATACAGATAGGTGCGGGGTTTACAGCCTGATATTCAATTCATATTTACAGGAAGGACAAAGAATCTTCATAAAATCTCCCGGCTGAATATCAGCATTTTTAGCCGGAGTTTGCTTCGCCTGTTGCGAAAGTTCTTCAAGGCCGGAATGTTTCAAATCGGCTGATTTTGCGACGACAAGTGATGGATTTGTATACGCAAGGGGACCAAGACGCTCGTATATCCAGACGAGATGTTTTTTTACACCGACAATGGCACCGCATTTTTCACAGAGCTGAAGTTCGTGTTCGTGTATTTGTTTTGTGCTTTCTCTGTCAAGGGTCGCCAGGTCCCACTGGTTCGTCAGGCGAATACCTTTTTCAGTTATACAGTTTTCCTGACAATTGCCGCAAAAGATACAACAATCGTGTCTTTGAGTAATTCTGCGCACAGGAGGATTCGCATTTGTATCATCAATCATCATAAGAGATTGCGTAGGACAAACGTTCACACAAGCGCCGCAACCAATACATTCTTTTTCGTCAAATTCCGGTTTGCCGCGATATTTTGGTGGAACCTGGCAGGGTTTTGCAGGGAATCGCGTAGTAAAACGCGGCGAAAAAACCGCAATCACAGCTTCCTTAAGTTCTCTTAGTTTTGGCCAACGCATTCTGTCTCCGTTTATTTTTCTTCTGCATATCTGTCAACAATACTTTTATCGGTAAGTGATATTCCGGCCGAGTGGGCGCCTCTGGCGATTGCATGGGCGGCGGTTGGTGAAGTTATCAGGATGAAAACAGCACATAAACCCGCTTTTGCGGCAATAGCACCTGAACCAATAATCAGAGCCGTGCCTACAAGAATCATTATTGTGCCGAGAGTTACACATTTTGTCGAGGCCTGGAGGCGGTTGTAAACATCCGGAAAACGCACAAGGCCGATACAGCCGGATATATCGAAGAAGATCCCAATCGAAATCAGAATATAACCCAAAAAATCAATCATCGAAATTCCTTCCTTCCAGAAATTTTGCCAGTGCAAGTGATGCGATAAAGCTCAAAAGCGCCCAGGCAAGGGCGACATTGAGATAAAAATCCTGTTTTGTTTCGAGAGTCATTATCGCACAGAAACCCACAATAACGATACCCATAATATCAATGGATACGATTCTGTCGGCGGCGCTTGGACCTCTGCCGATACGGTACAAACACAGCAGAGAACAAACTGCCAAGCCTATATAAAATATACCTGTCATAAAAAATCCTGCAAATTACTCAAAAATTTTTGCCAGAAAATATTCGAATTTTTTCGAGATATACTCGGTTGCTTCTTTGGTATCGGTACTTTTTATATTAATCCAGTGCACATACATAGTGCCGTCGTCAGTTAAATCAACGGTCAGCGTACCCGGGGTGAGCGTTATTGAATTTGCAAGCGCGACACGGGCAGCATCTGTCTTAAGATTCGTTTTTATTTTGACTATGCCGGGCTTTATCGGGAGCTTCGGATGTAAGGCACGATAGACAACGTCAAAATTAGCAATGAGGATGTAATAGAAAAATACCGGGATATAAACAATTAGCCAGAAAACTCTTACAGGCGAAAAGAAGAATTTATACTCGGCAGGCATAATTTCATGGAAAAGAACTGAAACAACAATCGCCGCGGCAACACCGACCAGGACAACCTGCCAGTCTATCGCCAAGCCATTGTCAGCACTGCCAAAAGGCCAGGTCAAAAGCAGCCATACAACTAAGGCTATTATGAAATAAACTATTCTTCGCATAATTTAAAACCTGTTATTGACCATTTAAAATCTGAGCGTTTAAAACCTTTCCCGCATAAGCCAGACCGTCTAAAAGAGCATTTACAGCATTGTCGAGAACGACTACACGAAACGGCTCATAAATTACAAGCGCTCCCATAAGCACACATAAAACCGCAAGGAAAATCATTGCAAAAGCCATAAGACCGCGATGTTCGACGACAGATTTTAAGTTTTCGGGCAATTCGCCGAGGAATACATATCGCTGAACTTTCAAAAACATAATAAGGGTTACTATGCTTACAAAAACGGTAACGGCAGCAAGGGTGTAAAATCCCGCCTGCACCGCAGCGATTACCAATATCAGTTTGCTCCAGAAACCATTAAAAGGCGGAATACCCGCAATCGAAGCTGAAGCAATTGTACACGCTGAGCGGGTAATGGGCAGTTTTTCGGCAAGGCCGCCAAGCTCTTTGAGCTGTCTTGTGCCGGTTGACATTTCAATCGATCCACTTGTTAAAAACAGCAGTGATTTAAAGACGGCATGATTCATCAAATGAAACAGTCCACCAAGCATCGCAAGAGACGCCCAGACAGGATTGCCTTTTTTCGATAAAATAAGCGCCGCCAGACCTATGCCGAACATTACATAACCTATCTGGCTGATGCTGCTGTACGCAAGAAGACGTTTGAAATCCCACTGACCAATCGCAAGCAATGCGCCTATGACCATACTCAAAAGGCCGAGCGTAATTAAAACCCAACTTATCGGTACCGACACACCCAGCACATTGAAGATAATCCTTGAAAGAGAATAGATGCCGAGTGCCTTAATCAAAACACCTGAAAGCATAGCGGAAATCGGCGCCGGCGCTGAAGGATGGGCGTCAGGCAGCCAGGCATGGAAGGGTACAAGAGCAGCCTTTAAACCGAAACCTGCTATAAACAACGCAAGGGCAAAGGCAAGGCCGGTATTAAGGCCGTTTTCAGCAACGTGTTTTGAAATAACAGCCATATTCAGTGAACCGGTATTGCCGTAAACTACGCCTACAGCAAAAAGCACAAACATCGAGGCCACGCTGCCGAGGACCATATATTTGAAAGCTGCTTCGAGCTCCTCGTGCTGGCATCCGAAGCCGACAAGGGCATAAGAGGCAATCGAAGCAATCTCAAGAAAAACAAATAAGTTAAATATGTCGCCGGAGAGCACAACGCCGTTCATGCCGGTAACCATAAGCAAAAACAGGCTCAAATACTTGCTCTTGGCGGTGTATTGTTCCATATAGCGGTTGCTGAAAAGTATTGCCGCAAAACTAACGATGCTTATGGTCAGCAGCATCAAGGCGCTTATGCCATCGAGAACCAGATTTATCCCAAGAGGTATTGTCCAGCGACCGACGCAATAAACTTCGAATCTGCCAAAGGAAAAAATCGAAAAGACAAGCAGCGCAGCCGTTGTCAAAACGGCAATAAAGGAGGCAAAACCTCTGGTTTTTGTGCCGAACAGCGGCAGCAGGAAAGCCACAGCCAGCGGCAAAGCAATAAATAAAGGCAGCGGGATATTCAAACTCATCCTTTGAGCCTCCTGATTCTTGTTATATCGAAAGTGCCGTACTTTTCATACGTTCTTATGCATATCGCGACCATAAGAGCCAGAGAGCCCAGGCCGATTACAATTGAAGTAAGCACAAGGGCCTGCGGCAGCGGGTCAACCGCTCTTGAGACGAATAATTGTGAAACAGTACCGGCTTTGTCGAGCAAATCACCACCGGCGGCAATAGGGGCAACGGCGCCATCAGCGACCTTTCGCCAGCCGAGCATTACCAAAAACAGATTGACGGCATATTCCATCAGTAGAATACCTACGACGATTTTAATCATATTCTTTTTGACCAGAACACAATAAAGACCAATCATAAACAACAAAAAACAAAGCGAATATAACATTTTAAATTACTCCTGACCCTCAGTCGGGTCACTTTCAGATCTGAAAGCCGAAAGAACAAGTACTACCAGAAATAATGAGGCTGCAACCTTAAGGCCAATAAAGATATTATATAGAGGTATCGCCCCGGCACTTACAAGTTTGCCTGCGGCGTTACAATCAGCCATTAATTCCTGTTGCAGAAAATTATAAAAGAAAAACCCTGCACCATAAATAAAGCCAAGCAGTGCAAGAGCAATAAATAAAAACGCAGCGATGCAATCAAGTTTTGAAGCTATAGGCAGTGGAAGATTCTCCTCGGCGTATTCCCTGCCAAAGGCAAGCAGGAGAAGGACATAGGAGCCGGCAAGTATAACACCGCCGGAAAAACCGCCGCCCGGCGTCAGATGACCGAAAAGTATAATGTAGATGCCAAACAGAAAGACCAGTACCTTTATCCAACTGCTTACGGTCTTTACTATTATTGTCATACCTTTCACTGCGAGTCTCCTTCGGATAACAATTTTCTGCTCTTTTTACGGAGTATCGCAATGGCCCCGATTACCGAGGTGAACAGAACCGTTGCCTCGCCCAGTGTATCATAAGCGCGATAGTCGAGATAAACTGCCGTTACTATATTTGTTGCCCCGGTATCTTTTACGCCTTGTTTAAGGTAAACCTGTGAGGCAGAATCGGCTATTCGTACAAAAGCCGCATCGCCAAACGGGGCCATATTTTGGAAAATGCCTATTCCGGCCATAAAGATTAAAAACAATACGACCACTGAAACCACCACGGCAAAAAATTCCCTGTCACCGCTTATAAAGCTCTTTTCGCGTGATATAGTTGCCCTTATCAGGATTACCAGCCCCAGGACTTCAACAACAGTCTGAGTCAGAGCAATATCGGGAGCTTTGAGGAAAAGATACATAACGGCTGAACTGAAGCCAACTGCACCGACACAGATAACAGAACTCAACAAGTCCTTTGTTTCGACGGCAATTATGCCGGCAATAAGCATCAGGACCATTAATATATAGAAAATTTCCATAACAATCTTACCAGATTTTACATAAAACAAACAACAACACAAGCAGACCAAGCGTAACCCAGTTCATATACATTGGCAAAATGCCGTTATGCAGCCATTTTAATAGAGCCGTTACCGCACCGCCAGTTTTGCCTGCCTGAACGTAAGGATCAAAAACCTCATTTTCCTGCCAGAAATAAAGCTGTTTAAGGCCGGCAAGAGACGAAACGGTTTTATAAAAAGCAGTTCCCGGTATAATCATCGAATCGTTCGGCTGGATTTCACCACAGGTCCATGTTGGAACCATCCTTGCCTTTTTGCCGATACTTGCAGCAGCAACTATAACAAAACCGACAAGCAGACCGGCAATGAGCAGTAAAGTCGCGACAGGAGAGTCCCACCAGCCGATGAGCTGTAAATTATCCTTAAATCCAAGCGCAGGATAAATGAAAACCTTCAAGGGCAGCATGTAAAATACACCGAAAATTACACATAAAGCGGCAAGAATCAGCATTGGCAAATACTGAAAAGCCGATACTTCTTTCGTATCCTTTAATGCATCAGGCAGACGCGAAAGAAAAACCGAATGAAGGATTTTTACAAATGAGGCAAGAGTAAGGGCACTGGCGAACATCGCGATTACAAGCCATAAAGGCCACAGAGCTGCTGCTGTGCCGGTGCCTGAACGCATCTGTATTATGCCCTGATACACGAGCCATTTTGAGGCGAAGCCGTTAAATGGCAGAACGCCTGAAATACTTAGTGCCGCTATGAAACAAGCTATAAATGTCAACGGCATTTTTCTGCCCAGCCCGCCGAGTTCTTCAAGTTCAGCAGTGCCGGTGCTTTTTTCGACAGCGCCGCCGCAAAGAAATAGACAGGATTTATATATCGAATTATTGAGCATATGAAAAAGAGCGCCTGCAAAACCTATCGGCGTCATCGTTGCAATGCCAAGGAACATATAGCCTACCTGACTGATAGCGTGATATGCAAAGAGCTTCTTAATATTATGCTGAACCATTGCAATCATGACAGCAATCAAAACAGTAGCTGCGCCAATAACAGCCAGTATAAGCTTCATATCGGAAGCTATTACAGAAAATATACCCCGCTGCGGCATAACGAGCAAAACAAGCAGATAAATCCCAAGAAGTTTATCAATTGAAGCGGGCAGAATTGCCATCACAGAAGCGTCTGAAAATTGACCGCTTGTGGGAAGCCAACTGTGCAAAGGTAAGGCACCGGCCTTGGCAACAGCCGCAGCCAACATAAGTAAAAATGTGATTATCACAAATGCGGAATTTTCCGTCAGATTAATCTGGGACATTTGGAACGTTCCGCAAATTTTGTAAAGGAACAATATTCCCAAAAGCAATGCCCCATCACTTGCTCCGAGCATTGCAAAAGTCTTTGTAGCGGCAAAATTCGAGTTTTTCCTGCCGGTAGTTATAAAGAGATATAACGCAACAGTAACAATCTCCCAGAAGACCAAAAGTACAAGAAGGTGGTCGGCCAGGAAGATACCAATAGAACCGCCGGCCGTCAGCAGTATTGCACCGTAAAAGATGTTCGCAGATTTGTTATCGATAAATGATTTGACCGAGTAAATCGCTACCAGAAAAGTAAATCCCGCGGCAAAGAGAATCATAAATGCTGATAACGGTGTAGCCCTGAGCAATAAATCAAAGTTTATTTGCTGCAGATTGAAGATAGGGACGCTATAATTGAGCGTTTTAACCTGGAAAATATTAATTGCTCCAAGAAGAACCAATGCGGTAATCAGCAAAGTTAAAGCTGCTGAAAAACGTCTCAAAGCTCTCGGCAGAAACAATAATATAAAGCCCAGAACCAAAGGCACAAAAACAATAATAGGAAGCAACTCATTCAAATTTAAATCCTTCTTTAAATCCCAACTGTTTTTTCAATTGTTCTGTTTTGCCGCGGCTCAGTCTCAAAAGCTCCTTTCCATCGTAGGTAACTTTGCTGCCGCCAATTACCGCAAGCCGTTCTGTACAACTGTAACAAGGGTCAACAGCAGCAAGGGTAATTGTCACATCGGAAATATTGGTGCCAATACAAGACGCCTTAAATGAAGGCACATTTACATAACTGGGGGCTCTTACCTTGTGCCTGACAGGTCTGTTTCCGCCGTCGCTTCTTACATAATGAAAAGTCTCGCCTCTGGGCGCCTCGGTATGGCCGGTCGCTTCGCCAGCAGGAATCTGTTTAACTTCAACGGCAATTGGGCCGCCGGGCAGCTTTTTCAACGCCTGACGGACAATTTTTATCGACTCAAAGAGCTCAAGCAGCCTTACAACCGCCTTTGCAAAGACATCTCCTTCGGGCTGTGTGATAACCTTCCAGTCAAGTTCGCCATAAGCGGCATAAGGGTCGTCCCTGCGGACATCAATATCAACGCCACTGCCTCTGGCAGTCGGACCTGTAACTGCATATCTAATCGCATCCTGTTTTGTAAGGATACCTACGCCTTTGAGCCTTGCCTGCAAAATCGGGTCGTCAAGAACTGCCTTTGTGAGCATATTCATTTTCTTTTCGATTTTATCGAGTTCCTTGAGCATTTCACCTATTATCGAATCGTCAATATCCTCCCGGCAGCCTCCGACTTTTACATTACCGTAGTTGTTCCGGTTGCCGGTGATTTTTTCAAGGATATCGAGAATAGGCTCACGGTATTTCCACGCCCACATAAAGACGGTATCGTACCCAATAAAGTGTCCTGCCAAACCAACCCAGAGAACATGACTGTGGATACGTTCAAGTTCATTGATAATCGTTCTTACATACCTTGCCCTATCAGGCGGCGTTATGCCTGCGAGCTCTTCGACAGCCTGGACGAAGGCAAGAGGATGCGAAGCAGAACATATTCCGCATATTCGCGAAATAAGGTAAGGCACCTGGTCGAATTGCAGCGTTTCACTGATTTTCTCGATGCCTCTGTGATTATAGCCAATGCGAACATCGATATCGGTAACAATTTCGCCGTCAACGGTTAACTGAAAAAACTCCATCTCTTCCTGTAGAGGATGAAGCGGCCCAATAGCAAGAACAGGTTTTTTTAGTGATATTTTCATCTTAATTTCTTGAATTCATAATCCTTTTTTAAGGGACATTTGCCGTCCGGCCAATCATCGGCCAGAATAAGCCTTCTCATATTCGGATGATTGTTAAACTCTATTCCGAAGGTGTCGTGGATTTCCCTTTCAATCCATTCAGCGCCCGGAATAAACGGCGCTATGGATTCTATCTGCGGTTTATTGCGGTCACGGATAAAAGTCTTTATATTTATAAAAGTACTGAGCTGGTCGTATGCAAAATGGTATATAATTTCATAACAGTCATCTGAATCAATGCCGGTAGTGGTTACAAATCTTGCCTTCAAATCCTCAAAGAGAAATTTGCTAACCTTATAGGCGTTTTCAGATTCGCACAAAAGATACAAACGCTTGGGCAAAGTCTGCTCGACCTTGATAAGCATGTCGGATATCGTATTAATCTTTTCTTTCAGTTGTTCATAATCCATTTATAGCGCCTTTAGAGCCGTTACAATTCCTGAAATCATTGCCTCTGGTTTGGGCGGGCAGCCGGGCACATAGGCAATTATCGCATTAGGGTCGATTTCCTTGATTACTTTATCCACAGGACCTGCCATATGGTAACCCGGCATAAAAATACCGCTATCGCACGCACAGGCGCCAATTGCAAAGACCACACAGGGTTTCGCTGCCTGGCGATATACCTCCTGCAATCGCGGCAGAGCCTGCGCTGTTACACCGCCGGTAACAAGCAGGGCATCTGCGTGACGGGGAGAACCTACAAGCTTTACACCGAAACGTTCCACATCGAATCGCGGCGTCAGACAATCGACAATTTCTATGTCGCAGTTGTTGCATGCACCTGTATTGACGTGGAAAACCCACGGCGATTTTTTCAGTCCGAATTTTTTCCAAAAACTCATATTTTGTTCCTATAGCCAGCCGATACCGAGGTAATTGCCTACAAGAGCAAGAAATAGCGCGATAATCAGAACAGGCGAACAATAATACCAGAAAAACTTCATTGCCTGGTCAATCCTCATACGAGGATTGGTATTCTTTATAAGTATCAGTAAAACAAGAACTATTACATATTTTATAATACCGGCATATATCGAGGGGCCGAACCCGCCGACAAACAGTTCAACTACAAACAAAGGCATCGCTATCAGCATCATCGCATGAGCAAGTTTCCATATCGCAAGAAGCGGTCCCGAATATTCAATAAATACGCCGCCTGCGAGTTCCGTCTCGGCCTCAGCCATATCAAAGGGTGTCAGCCCCAGCTTTGCCTGGATACACAAAATTGCCGCAA
>JAHJUV010000105.1 GCA_018828825.1 Planctomycetota bacterium
GCTGAAACCTACAGATGAACAGAACAGCACCACAGTTACCAAAAACATCAAAATCTTTTTCATTGTTCGATACACTCCTAAATCCTTTCCTTTTAATCAGCTATATTAACCTTGTTTGTATTGAAAATTAGCCCTGTATTGTATACATACACTCGCATTCGTCAAGGAATAAAAACGCTGAATTTCAATGCCCAAACAGCTTTTTGCCGATGAATTATAAATGAACCGTTTTGTTGTCCACAAACATACGCAAGAGAACGAATTCCACTGGGATTTGATGATTGAAGAGGCAAATTGCCTTAAAACCTGGCGGCTGGAAAACCCGCCTGAAAAATTAGCGATAGAAAAAACCAAAGCAACGCCTATTTTCGACCACGACAAAAAATTTCTCACCTATCAGGGGCCAGTCAACATCGGCGACGTATGAAACAGCGATTCCCGGCGGCCAGCTATCGAAAGCGTTGGCATATTGAATCAGTTTTTTCAAGATTCAAGCGTCGCCTGGGTAATGCCCTTACTGCTCGAACGAATGAATCAAGAACTTGTGAGTGTCTGCTGAGAGTTTTGACTTACAACCTTATGATTGTCTTATTTAGTTTTAAAAAGAGCGTTATTTATTAATGTTTTCTACAAAGCAAATTCAATACTAATGCTATGGCAAGGATTGCTATACTGGCGGGGTTGATGTTAAGCTGTGTAGCATTGGCACAGGGGGCAGCATAACATCAGAAATAGGAACAATTCTTAAGTAAATCCCACCTTTTTCCCGATATAGATATAGGCTGAATTTATATCTGAACATTCTCTGGACGTCATCGTATTTTAAAGTTATAGTAATACTGAGTATTCCTATGGAGTAGATATGAAATATCAATTATTGGCAGGTTTTTTAATTCTGGCCGCTCTGTGTCAAATTAGCACCGCCGATGTCAATTCCCCAGATTCGGGCAATCTGAAAACTCTCCAGGATTATCTAAACCTCGCATCAGACAACAATGCTGAGTTAAAGGCCAAGTTCGAAGAATGGCGATCGGCGATAGAGCAAGTTCCGCAGGCCAAGTCTCTTGACGACCCGATGTTCACTTACGAGGCTGAAACAGGAACTAATTCAAAGATGCAAAAATTCGAATTCAAACAGGTTTTCCCGTGGCTTGGCAAAATCGAGGCGCGAACCGATGCAGCCTCGGCTAACGCCAAAGCGGCAAGACAAAGATTCGAGATGGCGAAGCTCAAACTTTACTGGCAGGTAAAAAAAGAATTCTATGAATTTCTTTATCTTGCCGAGGCCATAAATATTGCCGAAGAAAATCTCGAGTTGATAAAACATTTCGAACAGGTCGCTCTCGCAAAATACACCGCAGCGATTGGGGCACATCCGGATATTATCAGGGCACAAATTGAGCTTGCAAAACTCGATGAAGTACTTACCAGCCTTCGGGAATTCAAAAAGCCACAGGTTGCCCGATTAAACGCCATACTCAACCGCCCTGCTGACACAACGCTGGACTGGCCCGGCAGGCCGGAAATTACCAAGCTCGGCATAGACAATGCCCAGTTGGTAAATCTGCTCAAAGAGAAAAATCCTCAGCTTGCCGAAATGAGGTGGATGATTGAGGCGGCAAGAAGCGAAGTTAAACTGGCCCAAAAGAGATTTTATCCCGATATTGGCGTAGGTTTCGCACCGCGAACAGACAATATGGGAGACAATTCTGTGGTATGGATGTTCTCAATAAATATACCGCTGTGGCGGGACAGCTATAAAGCTGGAGAAGAGCAGGCCAGGGCGAATATGAGGAAAATCACACAACAGAAAATTGACACCGAAAACAATCTTGTCTCCGAGCTTGCGGGTGTATTGTATGAAATAGAAGAAAGCGACAGGAAAATCAATCTCTATAATGACATTCTGATTCCAAAGGCCCAGGAGCTTATCAACGCATCGGAAGCGGCGTATAAAGCAGGGACTCTCGATTTCCTTTCGCTTATAGATTCTCAGCGGATGCTGCTCGAGTATAATCTTAATTATCAAAGGGTCGTAACAGATAATCAGCAAAAAATCGCGGAACTTCAGATGCTGGCCGGAATCAATCTGAATTAGCAATGACGGGAATGTCGAAAATGAAAAGAAAAACAATAATCATAATAATCATACTGATATTGGTCTTTCTGGCAGGTTTCCTGTTCAAGGGCCTGATAAGCGGTACAAAGAAAAGCGAGACCGCCTTATCTCAACAGACTCAGCAGGTTAAAGAGCAATGGTGGACCTGCTCAATGCATCCTCAAATCCGCCGGCAGAAACCGGGCAAATGCCCGATTTGCGGAATGAACCTGATACCTGTAAGCCGTCAAGACCCCCATGCGGCAGAAAGAGAAATTTCTTTCTCAAACGAAGCGATAAAGCTGATGGACATTCAGACATCGCCTGTCGAAAGAAAATTTGTCGAGACCCAAATCAGAATGGCCGGCAAAGTAGATTATGACGAATCGAAAATAAAGTATATCACCGCGTGGGTGCCGGGCAGAATCGACAGATTATACGTTGATTTTACGGGCATAGTAGTCTCCAAGGGCGACCATATGGTCTATCTTTACAGTCCCCAGCTTATCGGCGCTCAGGCAGAACTGCTGCAGGCCTCCCAGTCTCAAAAAAGACTCAAGCCCGACAGTTCCGAGATTATGGTCCGCTCGGCTAACGAGACACTGAACGCGACAAGAGAAAAACTTCGTCTGTTGGGATTAACCGTCGAGCAAATTCAGGAGGTTGAAAAAACCGGTCAGCCCACCGACCATGTAACCATAACTTCGCCTATTGGCGGGATAGTGATTGAAAAAAATGCCAACCAGGGAATGTATATCGATACCGGAACAAAAATTTATACCATTGCCGATTTGTCGGAGGTCTGGGTAAAACTCGACGCTTACGAATCCGACCTGGTCTGGCTCAGATACGGACAGGGAGTCGAATTTACCACCGAGGCTTATCCGGGAGAAGTTTTCAAGGGAACAATAAGCTTTATATCTCCTGTTTTAGACCTTCAAACCAGAACAGTAAAATTAAGAGTAAATGTACAAAATCCTGATGGAAAATTAAAACCTGAAATGTTTGTCCGCGCTGTTGTCAGGTCGAAAGTCGCTATGGGCGGCAATATTATGGACCCCGATATGGCAGGCAAATGGATTTGTCCGATGCACCCATCGGTAATAAAACAGACAAGCGGACAATGCGATATATGCGAAATGGATTTAGTCAAAACTGAAACACTTGGTTATATAAGCGCAAAACAATCCGAGATGGCTCCGCTTGTAATTCCCGCAACCGCACCGCTTATAACCGGCAAAAGAGCCGTTGTATATGTCCGATTGCCCGACCCTAATAAGCCTTCCTTCGAGGGCAGAGAAGTCGTTTTGGGCCCGCGCGCAGGCGATTACTATATCGTTAAAGAAGGATTGGCCGAAGGAGAATCTGTCGTTACGAACGGTAATTTCAAAATCGACGCCGACCTTCAGATACAGGCAAAACCGAGTATGATGAGTCCGCAGGGTATGGAAAAACCGATGCCGGCAGGACATCAGCATTAAATTTGTGAAAGGATAAAAAAATGAATAGTAAAAAAGCACTAACGCTGTTAATAGCAATTTGTCTGCTCGTAATAGCCGGCTGCCAGAAGAAAACAGAACCTGCCGCTCCGGCAGCAGAAGCCAATGCGGCTGTTTCAGCAGCAGTCGAACAAACGATGTGTCCTGTAATGGGCGGAGTTATTAACAAGGATCTATTTGTTGAGTACCAGGGCAAAAAAGTTTACTTCTGCTGCGGGCAATGCAAAGGTGACTTTGAGAAAGACCCTGAAAAATATATCGCGAAACTGCCCCAGTTCAAAAACTAATGTTTTGTAAACTATTAATTAACAGGAAAGGTGTGAAAGATGAAAAGAAAAAACAGGTTTATGCTGAACAGAATCTATATTGTTGTGGCTGTGTTGCTGATTCCGTCTGCTATCATAAGTAAAACACTGGCAAGAAGTGGATGCGGGGGAATGGCCTCACACGGGAATGATACAGCCCCCTCCAGCCACCCTGAAGGTCATGAAGGTATGGAACATACGGCTGTTGCTAATGCTGACCCAAACAAAGACGCTGAACCAAACATCGCAGCGATGCGATACTGCAAAATGATAATGAATTCTCTCATTTATCTGGACAGCCCCGCTGTTGTTCTGGGTCAGTCGGACGTGCTCAATTTGTCAGACGAACAGAAAGAATCGTTGAAAAGAATAGAAAATGAGACAAGACAAAAAGCTATGGAGGTGCTCACATCCCAACAACGTGAGAAACTCGGCCAGATACCGGCAGAACCGATAATGCTCGCACAGTTATGTCGGCAAACGTGCCGGGCCAAAGATAGCGACACGACAATGGCAGGCTGCGCGACAATGAATATGAAAAAACAAGCAGACAAGCCTTTGGTTGAGCAAACAATCTGTCCTGTAATGGGTGGAGCTATTAACAAGGATCTATTTGTCGAGTATCAGGGCAAAAAAGTTTACTTCTGCTGCGGACAATGCAAAGGTGAATTCGAGAAGGACCCTGAAAAATATATCGCGAAACTGCCGCAGTTTAAAAATTAATCTTTGACGAGAAAACACGTAATGGACAATGGTAAGGAAAACAATCCCGACCGGCCGAGCGGACCAGTCGCAGCTATAATCCGCTTTTGCCTGGAAAATAAGCTTGTCGTGGCGCTTCTTACGGCGTTTATAATCATTTGGGGTCTGCACGTTGCTCCATTCGATTGGAAACTCGGGTTTTTGCCGAGAAATCCTGTCGCGGTCGATGCGATTCCTGATATAGGGGAGAACCAGCAGATAGTATTTACCGACTGGCCCGGCCGATCGCCCAAAGACGTCGACGACCAGATTACATATCCGCTGACTACCGCTTTGATGGGTGTGCCCGGTGTAAAAACCGTTCGCAGCTATTCGATGTTCGGATTCTCAAGCATCTATATAATTTTCAATGAAAAGATAGATTTTTACTGGTCGCGGAGCAGGATTCTCGAAAAGCTGAATTCCCTTCCTGCAAACACTCTTCCGCAAGGAGTCCAGCCTATGCTCGGGCCAGATGCGACGGCCCTTGGCCAAATCTTCTGGTACACTCTCGAAGGAATGGATGAAAAAGGCAATCCGACAGGCGGATGGGACCTTGAAGAACTAAGAACCGCTCAGGACTGGTTTGTGCGTTACGCATTGCTCGGTGCCGAAGGAATAAGCGAAGAGGCGTCCATAGGCGGATTCGTAAAAGAATATCAAATCGACGTGGACCCTGACGCGATGAGAGCCTATAAAGTTTCGCTCGAAGATATTTTTATGGCGGTCCGGGCATCGAATGTCGATGTCGGGGCAAGAACCATAGAGATAAACAAAGTTGAATATATAATCCGTGGACTCGGGTTCATAAAGAAACTGTCAGACATCGAAAACACAGTCATAAAAGTCAACGACCGTGTACCGATATACATCAAAAACATCGCAAAAGTCTCTTACGGCCCGGCCCTTCGCCGGGGCGCGCTCGATAAGGGCGGCGGCGAAGCAGTCGGAGGCGTCGTTGTCGTAAGATATGGCTATAACCCTCTGCAGGCCATTAAAAACATAAAAGCAAAGATTGCGGAGCTTTCGCCCGGCCTGCCTAAAAAAACACTTGCCGATGGCACTGTCTCACAAATCAAGGTTGTTCCATACTACGACCGTGCAGGCCTTATTTACGAAACGCTTGGAACGCTGGAAACGGCTGTCAGGCAGGAAGTTTTGGTAACTATTATTGTCGTCATCATAATGCTTATGCATCTTCGCAGTTCGGTCCTTATAAGCTCGATGATGCCGCTGGCGGTATTGATGTGTTTTATCGCGATGAAGACTTTCGGCGTTGATGCCAATATCGTTTCGCTTTCCGGAATCGCCATAGCCATCGGCACAATTGTCGATATGGGCATAATTATCTGCGAAAACATTTTAAGACATCTCGAGGATGCCAAGCCGGAAGATAACAAGCTCGAAGTTGTTTTTAACGCTTCATACGAAGTCGGCAGCGCGGTACTTACCGCTGTTGCCACTACGGTTGTCGGTTTCCTGCCGGTATTTTTTATGACCGGTTCAGAAGGCAAGCTCTTTAAGCCTTTGGCCTTTACAAAGACATTCGCTCTTATATCTTCAATTATCATCGCCCTGACCATTATTCCGTCCGCTGCACATATACTATTCACGAAAAACTTCGAGATAAAACGGTGGACACGTTATATACTGGCCGGTTGTGTAATAGCCGCCGGCGTCGCAGCAGGTTTTGTGATTGGATTTTGGCCCGGTTTGGTTGTTATCATCATCGGAATTTATTATCTCGTCAAAGGGCGCCAAAGTTCCCAAAAACAATCTTCCAAAAGCGGACTCGTCGCCAGTATTTTCGCGATAGCACTAGTGGGTATAATTCTTACATTAGACTGGCTGCCGATGGGGCCGGAAAAAGGTACAATTATAAACATCATTTTTATGGTTGTCCTAATCGGCGGTTTGCTTTCGTTTTTCCATTTCTACCAAAAATACTATCCGCTAATTCTTAACTGGTGCCTCGAAAACAAACTTAAATTTTTGTCGATTCCGATGCTTGTTGTTATCCTCGGCGGTTTTATCTGGTCGGGTCTGGGCAAGGAATTTATGCCGTCGCTGGACGAAGGCTCGTTTCTGTATATGCCGACGACTATGCCGCACGCCTCTCTGGGCGAGGCTCTGGATATAATTCAAAAACAGGATGCCGCAATCGGTTCAATTCCGGAAATCGATACGGTAGTGGGCAAAATAGGCAGAATGGAATCGCCGCTCGACCCTGCTCCTGTTTCAATGATTGAAACTATTATTAACTATAAATCTGAGTATATCCTTGGCAAGGATGGCAGAAGAATTAGTTTCAGATACGATAAAAAAACAAAGCAATTCACACGTGATAAGGACGGCAGTCTTATACCCGATAAAAACGGAAGGCCATATCGTCAGTGGCGAGACAATATAAAATCACCGGATGATATCTGGCACGAAATCGTAAATGCGGCCCAAATTCCCGGTACGACAAGTGCGCCTAAACTTCAGCCCATCGCTGCGCGTATAGTAATGCTGCAAAGCGGTATGCGGGCTCCTATGGGCATTAAAGTCAAAGGGCCTGACCTCGACACAATTGAAAAAGTCGGCTTTGAAATCGAACAACTTCTCAAAGAAATCCCGACTGTCGAAGCATCGACCGTTATCGCCGACAGAATCGTCGGAAAACCTTATCTGGAGATTAACATAGACCGCCAGGCGATTGCCAGATACGGCATTTCCATTCGCCAGGTTCAGGATGTTATTGAAGTGGCGATAGGCGGCGATATGCTCACGACGACCGTTGAAGGCAGAGAGAGATATCCGGTTCGCGTCAGGTATATGCGCGAACTTCGCAATTCGATAGAAACACTCGGCAAAATTCTTGTGCCCGCTTCGGACGGGGCACAAATACCGCTTATTCAGCTTGCGGACATACAATATGTCCGCGGCCCACAGGAAATCAAAAGCGAGGATACTTTCCTTATCGGATACATACTGTTCGACAAAAAACCGCAATTCGCTGAGGTTGACGTCGTTGAGCAATGCAAAAAATTTCTCGAAGATAAAATCGATTCCGGCCAGCTGGTTATACCAAAAGGCGTCAGCTACAGTTTCGCAGGCACTTATGAAAGCCAGATACGTGCCCAGAAAACTCTGGCAGTTGTCGTTCCTCTTGCACTTTTTATAATTTTTCTAATTCTTTATATGCAGTTCAAATCCGTTATGACAAGCATGCTTGTCTTCTCCGGCATTATAGTCGCCTGGGGCGGCGGGTTTTTGATGATATGGTGCTACAATCAGGGTTGGTTCCTGAACTTCAGCGTTTTCGGCCAGTCGCTGCGAGAGCTTTTCCAGATTCATCCGATTAATATGAGCGTAGCTGTATGGGTTGGCTTTCTTGCGTTGTTCGGCATTGCTTCTGACGACGGCGTAGTAATGTGTACATATCTTGAGCAGTCATTCAAAAAATTAAAACCTGGAAATATCAAGGATATCCGCCAGACCGTAATAAAGGCGGGAAATCGAAGAATTCGGCCGTGCCTTATGACAACGGCTACCACTATACTCGCCTTGCTGCCGGTGCTGACCTCTACCGGCCGAGGGGCGGATATTATGATTCCCATGGCAATTCCCTCTTTTGGCGGTATGACGATTGAAATACTTACTATGCTTGTTGTGCCGGTACTTTATTGCTGGCTGGCGGAAGCTAAACTGCACAAAAGTAAGTAAATCGCTATACTTTTGCAGGAATACCACGGCCGACAAGGCGAAAGTTCATCCTGATAAAGTCGAGCTTGTAAAAAGATTTATCATCGGCAGCGGATAAGTTGTGCGGGGTTGAATTGGATTTGAGGGGCGATTACTTTTAAATCATTCAAAAATCTTTTGCCGTCGGTCCAATAGCCTGCTGTCGGCTTGAGCTGCCGGCATTTTTCAATGAAATAGCTGTTAAGGGAGGCCATTAGCTGTTCGCGCAGATACTTGCTCGTCATCGACGCAAGAGCGGCCGGCAGATAGAGTTCATCGGCTTTGACCACAAAATCCAGCTTCACCACCTTGTATGACGTTGAAAGCTCATAACTGCTGGAAGTATCGTTCTCGTCCAGTATCTTAAGAGCCATATCAGGGAACATCGTCCGCAGCAGTTGGCTGTACCGCATCCTGCCGCCCTGACGGTCGATTCTGAAATGATAATTGCGGTGCTGTGAACTTTTAATTACCTCGTCGATGGGCCTGCAGACAAGCTGGAAAACCACTTTCGATTTATTCCTGATTTTTTCAATCAGCTGGTTATAATGCCCGGCTTCGAGACAATAGCTTTTCAATGCAATTAGGGCAATCCCGTTCTTTTCGAGATTTTTTTCAAACGCCCCAGCCGAAATGGAAATTTCATCAGCGTTGAAATCTATCTTTTGTGTATCGATATTTTTATACCAGGGACATTCGAGCAGTCTTTGCTTGCTGTCGGAACCGAGCGAATCGACAAGCTGCGCCACTGAATCTGGTGTTTTGGAAAGACTTTTAAGGCAGGATAAAACCGTCTTTTCCAGATGTGCTATACCGGTCGAGGGAGTATAGGCCTTTTTACTGTCACAAATCAGGAGTCTGCCGGCCAGGTGTTTTTTCTTCGATGATATACTGTCCGAAAGGAGCTGCCACATATCGGCTCCGATTTTCTCGGTCGGTATGCTAAAAGCGGCTGCCGAAACGACCAGCGGCCCGAGAATCGGGCCAAGACCGGCCTCATCAATGCCAACCGCCACCGTATCAGCCAAAATCCCTTTCATCGCTCCGTATCAACGCTTTATCGTTATCGCCATTGCTTTGGAGCGTCGGCGACTTCCCTGCCGGACTCCTTTCAGCGTTATAATAGTTTTGAATTTATGTCAAATCAATCAAAAATTAAAACTTGCCGCCATCCGGGGATGTTTGTTCCTGCTCTATGTAAATTCCTTGACTACATCCATAATCGGTAATATTATCTCGGTTGAAGCTATAACTACTATTTTGGTGGTGTGATATGGAAATCCGCAATATCTATAAGGTTCTGGCTGTAATAATCTTAACATCTTTCCTTGCCGGCTGCGGCGAACAGAAAAAGAGAAGTAAGGATGCGAAAAAAATCGAAACTCCTCCGGCCCAGGCCCGGCTCGACAAAACCATCGGCGATCTTGCCGAGGTCGTTGCTTTCAGCCCCATACCGGTAAAAGGTGTAGGACTGGTCGTCGGTCTGCCGAACACAGGCTCATCGGAATGTCCCTCGCAGACAAGAGATTATCTGCGTCAATATATTATCGCTCAGCTTGGCCCCCAAAACGTCAATGCCGAAAGAATGATTAACAGTCTCGACACCGCTGTCGTTCTTGTTGAAGGTTTCATTCCTCCGGCAGCGTCTAAATATCAGTCGTTCGATGTTACAGTAACCGCCCTGCCGAACACCCAGACCACTTCGCTTAACGGAGGCAGACTTTACACCACCGAACTCAAATTGATTGCTCGCATCGATGAATCTATCGAAACATCCAAGATTCTGGCTCTCGCTGCCGGAGATGTTAGAAAAATAATACAAAATTATAGCGACGGTGTCATTTTTGTAGACAGTGACTTTAGCTCAATACCAGATGAAAGTTCTCGTTATGTCCGCGTTCAAAATTCGAAAATGTGGTTAGAACTGGTTGAAGGCCATTGGGTAGAAAAACCTGCCCTTACTTGTGCGAGAAAAATTTTAAACGATGGTCAGTATTTGGACGCTCAAAACGCTTGTCGAGCTAAGATTAACTCGGTCAAAGATATACTTAACACAGGATTAAGTAGTCCGAATTTTGTTAAGATTCCCTCGCTATTCAGGGATGGTTCTACAGACGAAGGATTCCAGGCAGTTGCTGAAATGCCTGGAATGGTTAATATGCTTGTTATAGGGAATAGAGCTATTATTGCAAAGCCATTTGGACCTTTGGAGTATGGAGTGGATATTTTTGAAGATTATGTCGAATCTGTGTTGGGCCCGATAGGTATTTCGGTTAATTTTGTCGATGATTGGGATACTTACCATAGAATGGAAGGTGAAATTCATTGCGGTACAAATGTTAAGAGAACCCCGCACATTACCAACTGGTGGGAATAATGAAATCTTAAATAAGGAGATAAATAAAATGTCAAAAATAAGTAAATATATCTTTCTTTTGATTGCTTTTGTTAGTTTACAAATAACAAGCCTGTCTATTGGCGAACAAGCCAAAGAACCCAATTATGTAGGGTCATTCAGCAAGGGTTTAAATCAACTATACAAATTTAGGAATCCCTACGGTGGTTTAGGCAAAATAAATCCATCGGACAAGAAACCTCAAGTTGACCCAAATTACACGGCTTTCTTAGTGGATGTACTAATGAATGGACCAAATTGGTTGCCGGAATCACAGCATCATTTAGTCAGATGCTACGCAGCAATATGCCTTGGGATGACAAAAGACCCGCAGGCCATTGAGCCTCTGATAAAAGCTATGAACACTCTTGATGAATCATCTGGCAGGGAATACTACATATCGGGCTATGCAGCTACTGCATTAGGTTTATTAGGAGATTCAAATGCCGTTGAGCCTTTGATAGCAGCGCTAAGATCAGAAAAAGTACATATTTCGAGACGAGTTCCACTTGCACTTACATGGATTGGCGACCTTCGTGCGGTTGGGCCTATGATAGAGATGCTTAAAGAAAAACGACATAAGTGGCGGCAGGCCTACGAGCAACTCGAAAAACTCCCCGATTCATCAGAAGATGTCAATACAAGGCAAACGATTTTTAAAGCCCAGTCAGCCGAAATAGAGGCCGGCCTGGCAGTGCTTGGGCATGATGAACTTTTAACAAGACTTACTAAAACAAAACTCCGGAATAAGCATAAAAATATATCACACTGGACAGAGGAACAGTTAACAGATAATAGAAGGCAGGATGCAAATAGTTTGCCTGAGCTTTGGTCTCGATGGTGGCATGGCGGGTCGCAATTTACCGGCCAGCGGTTTGAGGCAAAACACAATGAATGGAAGGTTATGAAAAAGGAAAATCATCTTGAAAAATCAAATGCCAAGAGAAGATTATCTGAGATGACAGACCTTGGCATACCGGCGATACCGTTTATGATTGAGAAAGTAGAGCAGGGCGAAACTGATTTTATACCCTTGATATCAAGGCTAACCAATAAAGAGCTTAGTGAAACTGCGACCCAGCAGGAATGTCTCGAATGGTGGAATAAAAACAACCAAAAATGGCTTATCCCTTTCTCTGAGGGAAATTAGGGACGATGATAACGGCAATGTTCTGCGTATGATAGCCGAGCCGAACAATGGCGATGCGAATATTATAACTTCGTACACTTATGAACCTAACTTTGACTTTGTTGCGACTATTACCGATGCGGAAAATAATACAACAACCTTCGATTACAACGAA
>JAHJUV010000106.1 GCA_018828825.1 Planctomycetota bacterium
CGATGCATGTCTTATATAGATTGTACAAATAATTTAAAAGTAAGTGAGGTCTAACGGGATGGAAAAATTTAAAAGCAGCGATGCGATTATCGATTTTGCGATTGAAAATGAAATAAAGGCCTACAAACTCTACACCGACCTTGCGGCAAAGATAAGCAATCCGGAGATAGCCAAGGTTTTTGAAGAGTTCGCCGTTGAAGAAAAAGACCATAGAAAACAGCTTGAAGATATCAAGAAAGGCGGCATCTTCCACGTGAGCGATAAAAAGGTCGCTGACTTGAAGAGCACAGAATGCACCGTCGATGTTGAACCTACGGGCGATATGGACTACCAGACTGTACTTGTTTTTGCGATGAAAAAGGAGAAAAAGGCCTTTCAGTTATATACCACCCTTGCCAATCTTACCGAAGATGCGACGGCAAAACAGCTTTTCAGCTCCCTGGCTCAACAGGAAGCAAAACACAAGCTCCGTTTTGAGCTTGAATACGATGAAGTAGTTTTGAAAAATAATTAAAAAATTTTCTCTGCCTGTCCTCCGAAGCTTCCTTGTCCTCCGTAGTTCTTACGAAGGAGGATGGTCTCTGTGTTCTCTGTGGCTGAAACACAATCAAAATTTATTCTCTGGCTTAAGGAATTACGCGCCACGTTCTGCGTCGCAAGCGCTATGCCTGTAATTATCGGCACTGCAATAGCTTATAAACACTCCGGCGATATCAATCTTATCCTTGCCATCCTTGCTGTTCTGGCAGCGGTATCAATCCATCTCGGAGCCAATGTCGCAAACGATTATTTCGACCACATCTCCGGCAACGATGAGCATAACGACAACAAAACGCCCTTCTCAGGCGGAAGCAGAATGATTCAAAATAATCTGCTCAGCCCCAAAGAAATCCTTACAGGC
The DNA here is from genome assembly GCA_018828825.1 of Planctomycetota bacterium. Taxonomy (GTDB): domain Bacteria; phylum Planctomycetota; class Phycisphaerae; order Sedimentisphaerales; family UBA12454; genus UBA12454. The sequence goes on from JAHJUV010000106.1 coordinate 902, forward strand.
TCGATTATATTTCTAATAATCGGTGCTGCTTTGGGAATCGCAATACTGATAATGACAAAAAGTATTTTTGTGCTGCTGCTTGGTCTTGCCGGAATACTTGGCGGATTTTTCTATACCGCACCGCCTTTGAAACTGGGCTATCGAACAACAGGAGAAATAACCATAGGTTTTCTGTTCGGCATTTTGCCTGTTTACGGAGCTTACTACATCCAGACCGGCGTAATTGATTTTGTCCCTCTTTTGCCGTCGCTGTTTGTCGCAGTTCTGATATTCCTTGTAATATTCGCAAATGAGTTTCCGGATTTTGAGGCAGATAAAGCGGTCAACAAGAAAACTATTGTCGTCAGTCTGGGAATCAAAAAAGCAACGGTTCTCTACAAGGCCTCTCTTGTTGTGCTTTGCATATTAGCGGCTGTTTATTCGATTGCATATCTCAGCACACTTGCCTTGATGACTTTGCTGATACCGGTAATTGTAATCAGCACAATTTGCTTCAAAAACGCAAATCCTGAAAAGCTGGCACAAAAAGGGGACGCTGATTTGAGCAAAACGACAATTCTTCTTCACACTATCGGTTGTGTTTGTCTTTTGGCGGCGGTTTTAGCAGCTTGAGCCGTTCGGTTATATTGGTAGCGTATTCTTCTTTGCCTACTGTGCCGGTGTTGCCGTAGCGGTTATTGAAAATATGTTCTCTTAAATATCCGACGCGGTTTTCAGGACTTGGATGTGTAGAGAAAAATTCTATCGGGCGGTATTCATCCTGCTTTTGCAGTATCTCCATAGTTTCGACCATTCCATAAGGCGTATAGCCCGCCTTGACCATATAATCCATTCCAACTGTATCAGCCTGTCTTTCCTGGCGCCTGCTGAAAGACATACCTTCAAGCTGTCTTACAATATCAGCAATTCTTATCGCTGAAGACGCCGCCTGCGAACCAGCAACGCTGAAACCTATGCCGATTAAATAATCCCTCGTAATAAGCTCGGCGATGTGTCTTGCCGTTACGTGCGCCGTTTCGTGCGCCAATATCCCGGCAAGCTGAGACTCGGCATTAAGCTCCTTGAGCAAACCTGTAGTGATATAAATATAGCCGCCGGGCAGAGCAAAGGCGTTGACCGAGTTATGGTCGATGGTCTTATAGCTGAAACCAATCTCAGGCGAATGACTTATACGGGCAATTTTCTGTCCGATTGAATTTATATAATTTTGAATCTGGACGTCGTTGACGCTTTCGCCGAGCTCTTTTTCAACCTGCTTGGAGTATTCTTCCCCCATTTTCTTTTCGTCTTCAGGGCTCACAAGCAGAAACTGGTCCTCTCCTGTTACGGGATTAACCGAACAGCCGCTGCAGATGAGTCCAAATACCGATGCAATTAGTAATAGCCAGAAAGTTTTCATTATTTTTACCTCAATGCTCTACAGGCTGGCCCAAAATACCTTCAATTTCCTTAAGCTGTTTATCCAGCAGCTCTTGTGTCTTTGCCTCTACGTTGAGCCTCAATGGCGGCTCAGTATTGCTCGGCCGGCAATTGAACCACCAGTCCTTGAATTGTATCGTTATTCCGTCAAGGTCGTCCGCCTCGCCCTGGCTGAACTTGCGTTTCAGTTCCTTCATCATCGCGTCTTTGTCGTCAATGACAAAATTTATCTCTCCGCTTGCGTAATATCTCCGCAGCGGCTTGATAAGTTCACTTATCGGCTTATTGGACGAGCTGAGAATGTTTATAATATGCACCAGCGTAATCATAGCCGAGTCGGCGTAGAAATTATCGCGGTAATAAAAATGTCCGCTCAGCTCCCCGCCGAAGACCGCCCTTGCTATCCGCAGCGTCCTTTTCATAAACGCGTGTCCCACTCTTTCGCGTCTCGGCACACCGCCGGCCTTTAAAATCTCTTCGCGCACAACCCAGCTGCTTCTCAGGTCGTACAAAACCGCCGCCCCGGGCGCGTTTTTCAAAAAGTACGGCACCATAAGAGCCGTCAGCAGGTCGCAACTGATAGTCTTTCCCTTTTCATCGACCATCATCATCCTGTCGGCGTCGCCGTCAAAGCAAATACCGGCGTTCGCCTTGCGTCTTTTGACCGCGTTTTTGAGCTGGGTAAGATTACTCTCGACCAGCGGATTAGGCTCGTGTTTAAACACTCCCTTATGCTCGAAATTAAGCTTTATTATTTCAATGCCCAAATCGTCGAAAAGTAGCGGTACCATTTTGCCCGCCATTCCATTGGAAGCATCGATAACTATCTTGAGCGGTTTTACCTTTGAGCCGAGAAACTTTAATACGTGCCCTTTATATTCCTCGGTCAGATTGCATTTCTCGACCGCCCCGTCCATCACGCCCCTCGTATGCAGCAGCGCCGTGGAAATATGTCTGATTTCATGCAGACCTGTATCGGCCCCGACCGGCTTGGCCTCAAGGCTGGAAATTTTAAAGCCGTTGTACTGCGCCGGATTGTGCGAAGCAGTTACCTGCACCCCGCCGCAGGTTCCCAGATGATTTATCGCGAAATAAATCTGAGGCGTATCAACCATACCGATATTAATAACATTCGCACCGGCAGCGTTCATACCTTTGATAAGCGCATCGGCAAGAGATTTGCTGTGCGTCCGCATATCATAACCAACGCAGAGACTCTGGCGGTTGGCAAGCCCGCGGTCATAGCCGCGAAGCATTGACCTTAAAAACGACGCTGTTGCGTTGCCTATCTTCCATGCCGCGTCCTCGTTCAACTGGTCGGGGTAAATGCCGCGAATGTCATAAGCCTTGAAAATTGTCGGATCCATCTGGAATAAACTCCCTAAAAATTTAAAATTTAAGATTTAAAATTCAAGATATAAAGCATAGAATATACGCTATAAATATTAAATCTTCAATTTTAAATTTTCAATCTTAAAATGGACCTCAAAAATAAAACGCTTGCGGAATTGAAGGCTATTGTTGCCAGTCTCGGCAGCAAGGAGTATATCGCTAAATATATCTTCAGTTTTCTGCACCAGCACAATATAAACGACATCAGCCTGATGACTACGCTGTCGAAAGAGCTGCGCCAAAAGCTCACCGACGACGGTTTTTTCATCTCACAACTTAAAATCACAGAAAAACTTTCCGACCCGGACGGCACAGTAAAATATCTCTTTGAAACCTATGATGGACAGAACATCGAATCAGTCCTCCTCGATGAAAACGGCAGGAAGACAATCTGCCTTTCGACGCAAATTGGCTGTCGGCTCGGCTGCAGGTTCTGCGCGACCGGCTATCTTAAGTTCGCCAGAAATCTCACCGCAGGTGAAATCGCAGATCAGGCAATCAAAATTTCCGCCAGCATCGGCTGTAAAATCAACAATATAGTCTTTATGGGAATGGGCGAACCGCTGGACAATTACGAAAATACCATAAAAACGGTCAGAATCCTTGCCGACCCTGCCGGTAAAAACATCGGTATCCGCAAACAGACAATTTCTACAGTAGGTCTGCCGGACGGAATAAAAAAACTTGCCGATGAGGAAATTTATCCCCGCCTTGCGGTCTCTCTGCACGCCCCGGACGACGATTTAAGAAAACAGATTGTCCCGGCAGCGGCCAAGTACCCCATAGGCCGGCTCTTAAACGCGATGAAGCTGTATCAAAAGAAAACCGACCGCAGAATCACAATCGAATACTGTATGATGGAAGATATTAACGACAACCCCGATTTGGCCCTGAGGCTTGTACAGGTTTTAAGAGGTCTGTACGTCAGCGTCAACCTGATTGAGTATAATCCTCATCCCGGCTGCAATTTCAAACCGAGTCCGCAGGACAGAATCAAGACTTTCAAGGACATCCTGATGCAGGCGGGGATTGAAACCATTATCCGTTACCGCCGGGGCAGGAGTATAAAAGCCGCCTGCGGCCAACTCGGAGCAGATAGAATTCCAAACAAATCCAATAGTTGAAAAACAGGCCGAAAGTGGTTATATTGAGACTATGCCAAAAAAAAGAAAAAAACAGCAGGATTCAATACAAAAAGCCATTGATTACGGCATCGATATACAAATGCTGAAAGATAATCTGAAACGTTCTGTCGAGGAAAGATTATCACGTCATCAGTCGGCACTTAATCTTGTCCGTCTTTTTCAAAAAGCTCAAAAAAACAGATTAAAGAAGGTCTAACGGAATGAAAGACTTTTTTTCTTTACTAAAGAAACTATCCCAAAACAAAGTTGACTATGTTGTCGTCGGCGGCTTTGCCTGTATAGCGCACGGCGCAACTTTCGTCACACAGGATGTCGATATCTGCCTCGATTTTAACGCCGATAATCTTCTGTGTCTCCAAAAAGCACTTGCAGATTTACATCCAATCCATCGAATGACGCCGAATAAGCTTAAGCTAAAATTAACCAAAGAAAACTGTAAACAATATAAAAATCTTTACCTCGATACCGATAGCGGACAGCTTGACTGTATAAGTTTTATTGAAGGCGTAGGCGGCTTCGAACAGGTTAAAAAGAAAAGTATGCCGATTAAGATTGAAAAATTGCATATACAGATATTGAATCTCGACGCCCTTATTGAAGCAAAAAAATCAATGAACCGCGAAAAAGATGTTCAGACCATCACTCAGCTTGAAACCATTAAAAAATTGAAGGACTCATGAACGCTTTGCCAAAAGGTATAATCTTCGATATGGACGGCGTTCTGGTCGATTCGGAACCGTATATAATAAAGGCTGTAACGCTGGCGCTGGCCGAGTTCGGCCTGAAAATCACAGCCGAGGATTTCCATCCCTTTACAGGAACAGGCGAAAAAAACTGCATCCGCGGAATGGCCGAAAATCACAATTTCTCAATCGACCTCGAAGAAGCCACGAGCCGAACCTACGATATCTATCTTGAGCTAATCAGCGGAAACCTCAAACCCCTGCCCGGCGCAAAGGAATTTATAGACGAATGCAAGAGACTGCGGAAAAAAATAGCGGTCGCTACAAGCGCCGATATACGCAAGGCCGCGGGCAACTTTACGGAATTAAAAATCCCGCCTGAAACCTTTGACGCTATTATTGCCGGCAATAATGTCAAACATACAAAACCTGCGCCAGACATATTTTTGCTCGCCGCTGAAAAACTTGCCCTCGACCCAAAGGATTGCCTGGTTATAGAGGACGCTCTTAGCGGAATACAGGCTGCCAAGGCGGCCGGGGCAAAATGCCTTGCGATAACTTCAAGTTTCACTCCCCAAATACTTGCCGGCGCAGATTTTTACGCCCCCGATTTGGCCCACGTCCCAGCCGAAGCCGTCAACTGGTAATAAAAAAAGCTCCCCTGTTCCCCAACAGAGGAGCCTTAACTGAAACTTTCCCGGCAAGCCGGAAAAGTACCCTATATATAAAAATCCCCTTCTTCCCGCAAGCCGGGCCTTACTGACAGGGTTGCGGGTCAAATCCGCAGTAGCCCATTTCTTCACCGAGCTGCTTTATCCGCCACCAGACCCTTTCATCTTTAAGAACGTCCAGCGCGACAGGATAAAGAATATTGTCTTCCTGAAAGATGTGCTCCCGCATAATGGGAACAATGGCAGCGGTAATGGCATTAATCTGAATTTTAAACTGCACCGGCTCAAAATTTTTGAAGTTGTTCACCGCCATCGTCAGGTTGCCGACCATATTTTTGATTCGCCAGTGCGCCTTTTCCAGAACCGTACAAATGCTTTTGCAGGGATAATTTGCCAATACCGGAAAAATCAAATCGTCTTCCCTCTGATTATGAATATCGATTGCCTGCAGATGACCGGTAATGTGTTCGAGCCTGCGATACTCACTTGACAGTTCCGTCAGACCGGTTGCCTCCTGTATCATCAGATTTACCTCTTCAAGGTCGGCAAGAAAACATTCGAACATTTCATGCTCGGCAAGAACCTTGCGGACAGGATGGTCGGGACTAAGATTTGCCCGCAAAAGCGCAAACTGGTCGCCAAGAATAGAGGCAAAGGCATAAACAAGCGTGCGAAGCTGGTCGAAAGATACACCTGAACCTACGAGATACTTGTGAGCCCTGCTGATATCGCTCAATCTTAAAGTGGAAAGTAATTGGCGGGCTTCCTGTCGGATTTTTGTTGGGTCCTCCCCGCTGCGGACGCGTTCAAGAATATCAGCGAGTTTCCGTGCCTTTTCCATAGCCGTGCCTCCTTTCAACAAAACGTCAACTGAACCAAAAACCAGCCGCCTATGTCATAGTCAACACGCACGCGAAACTATCTATATCTCTATACGAATAACCTCGGCAAAGTTCATAGAAAAAATTAGGAAAGCGCATAAAATTTTTGAAATCGTGCTAATATATGTTAAGACAGGCAAGACAGGAAAATTGTGCCGATTATAGTACGTTTTATAAAAACTTATGCGCTCAAAAATCCTCTAATCTGATGTGTATAAAATTGTGATGCTCCCTCTTTCAACAACCATAAAAAAGGTCCGGCAGATGTAAGAGCCGATTTTAAAGGCAGGCGGAGTGGCCGCCAGCTCTACTTCTCCATCCTCCTGATAAGGCTCTACATCTCTCTGTCGGACCAATATAATAAACTGTCTCAAACGAGACAGAATAAGTTAAACCGGATTTTTCAATTCACTCCCCCCTCTGATAATCTACATCCCACAATGATAAGCTAAATAAACTGAAAAAGCAAGAAAAAACCTCTATTACCCCCTGAAATATGTCAAAAAATGCCTGTTTTAATGCCTGGCAGATACCTTTACTTTTCTGCCGAGCATTTGCCGGCGAAGATATTATACAGCCAGGCGAATATCGCCCCGCCAATCGCGCCGTCGAAAAAGGCCCAGACAAGACCGATGACAGAGCCGATGGGACTTACAGTATAGCCGCGATACAGTCTGCCGATAAAAGTAGGGTCGCCCGAAGCGCCGTCAAAGGCTATCAGCCACCACGTCAAAAAGAAAAGTCCCAAACCCCACCACAAACCGAACGTCAGCGCGAATGCTTTTACATTAAGTTTCATTTTCTGTCTCCTTACAGAATTGCATTATGTATTTTTTTGAACTGCAAAAATAACAAAGCTGAAAGTAAGATTTGTTTTTTAATTATTACAGATGGCTTTTGAGAACCGCCGCGGTATGCATCGCCAGAACCATCAGATAATCCAAATCGCTGAGGCTGTAATGACTATGCACCATAGATTTGTCCACATATATAACGCCGAAGCAGCCCTTTGCCGTCTTAATGCTTGCTATCATAGCTGAGCGTATTCTCTCTTTCTGCTCAAGTTTCGCCGAGAGCTGCGGAAGAACCAGCGACTGGCCTCGTTCAAACGTCTCGGTAATCTTTGGTCCGAGCATTAGCTCGCTAAGCTGCACATCTTTGCCGTCCCGCCTCTTGCCGGACTGGAAAGTAATCGGGCCTGTCTTCTGGCTTCTCAGTCCGCACCATACGCGAAAACCTGTAAACTGCTGTATGGAAATTTTTATCAGAGTTTGTACCATCTCATCAAGGTCCTTGGCTTCGCCCAGCGCCTCAATCGCCTGTGCGAAATCCGTCAGTCTTCTTGCCGCAAGTCTCATCGCAGGTGCGTGTGCGCCGTCCGGCTTTCTAACAATCACCTCATCACGAGGCGTTGACAGCGACGCTGCTTCTGCCGTCTCTGTTACCCCTTCCGCCTCTGAAGATTCTATCGCTACTGCCGTCTCTCCTGATTCAGCCGTTTCTTCCTCTGTCGATGCCAAAGAAACAGTGTCATCACTTGAAGAGACAAGAGTTTCATCTTCGACTTCTTCTAAATTAAGCTCTATGCTGAATTCTGTTATGCTAATCATATCGCCGCTCTTGATAGCAGCTTTACGGACTGCCTGTCCGTTGAGGTATGTCTTGTTGGCGGAGTTCAAATCCTCTATTGTCCACTTGCCCTCTTTGGCCTCAATCATCGCGTGCTCGCGCGAGACAGCTATATCCGGCAGGATAATCTGGAGACCGGGCTTTCGACCTATATATATAGGTGTACTGTCAAACGTCAACTCGCTGACGACCTTGTCTTTCCTCTTGACAACCAGACGTAAAACTCTTGCCATATCTGTCCTCATCACAGGGCCAAAGATTAGCAGTTTTAACCAGCTTTACAAGATTACCACAGTTCCGCTAATAATGCAACAGCTAATTCATAAACATCTGGACATAATCCTTGTACATATAGACGCGGTTGCGCTTTTTGCCGGTCTGCTCGACCAAAATGCCCATTTCAACAAAATCATTCAGCAGGTTGTTGGCTGTTTGATTTGACACATCGAGTAATTCCGCCACTTTGCCGAATGAAACCAAAGGCTGACTAAAAAGACTTTCCAGCACAACAAGAGCGGATTTTGCACGTGATTGCGTACCATCTATTATCAATTGACGATGTCTGTTTCGCAAAAGAACAATCTCTTTGATTTTTGCCGCAGCATCTTCAGCAGCTATAACAACTGCTCTTAAGTAAAATTTTAACCATTGTTCCCAATCACCGTTTTTGCTGATTTGCGATAATAATCCACTGTATTCCTGCCGACTTTGCGATAGGACTTTGGATAGATATAACAACGGCTGTGATAAAATTTTCTGCTGACAAAGGTATAAAGTTATCAATAATCGGCCTATTCTCCCATTGCCGTCAAGAAACGGATGTATCATCTCAAACTGGGCATGCAATAAACCTATTTTTATCAAGACAGGAATGCTATCTGCCTTATGTAAAAACTTCTCCAACGCATCGAGTGCCTCATTCATCTGGGGTACAGGCGGCGGAATATAGGTAGCAGTATTGATTGCGCTTCCCGGAGGACCAATCCAGTTCTGACTTTTCCTGAATTGTCCCGGCGATCTGTTATGACCGCGAACTCCAGACAATAATTTCTCATGAATTTCTCTTAGTAAACGCAGACATAACGGCAATTCTTCCAATCGTTTCAAACCATAATTCATTGCTTCAATGTAGTTTCTTATTTCATCAGCATCGGTAGAGCCGCTGCTGGCAGGCAAACCTGCTTCAAGCTCAAGTTCATCTATCAATGAAGCCCGCGTGCCTTCAATCTGGCTTGAGTCAACCGCTTCTTTTCGAACATACATTTTTGCAATTGTTTTAATAAACAACTCTGTGTCTGGTACGGCATAACAGACCCCATCCAATCTGCCGATATTCTGGTCTGCTAATGACAGCAGCCTGATAATCTCCTCATCCATTATCAAAGACGAGTCAGGCGGTAATGGGTTTGGAATAAAAGCCTTATAACCGCTGGGTTGACTTATGTATTTGCCTGCTCTGTTTAAATCAGTATTGGCCAAAATCAATTACCTCCAAAATTTTTTATTGTAACGTAATTCTAATTTTCGACCCATTTTTAGAATAATGCTCTTTCTTACTCTAATCCTATTAGAATAACAATCACCACTATTCTAATTTATCGACATTTTTTGGAATAGCAATAGTCTTATTCCAATTTTTTGCCTTTTTTTGGAATGACCGCCTTTGTTATTCCAACATATTGGATTATCGAACCGTCTTATTCTAATTTTAGGCCTAAAATTGGAATAATAATCCAAAATAATCATTTCTGCAAGCCTATCCTTGTTAAGTACTTAGCGAACTTTATGAAAAATTGCCAAATTTTTTTAATTTTTCCCTTGATTTCTTAGTGCAATATGATAAAATACACCTATATTTGATAATCATATAACTTAAAAACAACAAAAAAACAGAAATATAGAAAAAGGCAGAAAACGGAAAAACTGTGTCAGTGGAGTTAACCACGCCTTTTGGCGGAACCTTTTTTATGTCAGCACAAAAAATCAGTAAAAAAGAGCTTTTACTTATCCTTGAAAGACATCCGGCAAGGGTGGATATGCTGCCGGCCGGCCAGAGGGCGATCGTGACGCTGTTTCTCAACGGCCGGAGTTTCAGAATGCTTGCAAAAAACGCCGGCGTCAACGAAGCCACCGTCGCAAGGAGACTGAGAAAAATCGTCAGCAGAATAATCAGCGATGATTTTCTCGCCGCCCTGTCGCAGGACGATATGTCCAAAGAAAAAATAGAAATAATCAGGGACTATTTCATAAACGGCTTGAGCGTAAAAGCAATCGCGAAAAAAACCGGCATCAGCCGTTACAGGGTAAGCAAAATAATACGTCAATTAAAATATCCGTCCCGATTTATCGGGACTCCATAATTTTGATTTTTAATTTTCTTTATGTGAGGAAGTTATGATTACTACACTATCAGCAAACAAGAAATTCGACTGGAACCTGCCTTTGACCGACAAGGCCGCCGATGTACTAAGGGCCTTCGGCATAACGGTGCAGAGACTGAAAAACAACGCCATCACTCATAGTTGCGAGATTGAATTGTCCGGCGGAGACATCTGCTACATCACAGGCCCGTCTGGAAGCGGAAAAAGCGTACTGCTGAGAGAGTTTTTCAGCAATTTTGATAACGACCGGAAAATCAACATCGATGATATTCCTCTGCCCGACGACAAAACAACCATCGATTGTGTCCAGGGCGGCTTTCTTGAGACATTAAGGACATTAAGCAACGCAGGATTAACCGATGTGTTCTGCGTCCTCAATTCTCCGGCGACTCTGAGTGAGGGTCAGAAATACCGCTACCGAATAGCAAAGGCGCTTGCATCCGACAAGCAGTTTATCTTCGCCGATGAGTTCTGCTCAAACCTCGACAGAGTAACCGCAGCGGTAATAAGCCATAATCTGCGTAAATTCGCGGCAAAGACAGGCAAAGTTTTCATCCTCGCAAGCTCACACGACGATTTACTGGCCGATTTACTGCCGGAAGTGATTGTTATCAAACATTTAGCGGGCGAGTCGGAAGTTGTTTACAAAAACCAAAGGTGAAATATGAACCCCGCACCTTCTAAATATTCTTTCAGCTTTTTTAAAGTGCGGGTTTGGAATAGCGTAGGAATATAATTTATACAGATTCAAATTAGAAAATTGAACAGAAAGAAGGTGCGGGGTGAATTGTACAATAAAAAGATATTTAAAAATTGTTGAGGGAAATATCGCTGATTACAAACCCCTGAGCAGATTCCATTACCGCGACAGCCAGACCGGGCCTGTATCAGCCGTCTATAAAATCATCGATACCCATCCGATGCGCCAGCAGATTGAACCGGTCGTAGGAATCATCGTTTATTCTATGCCTGTCTGCTCGGTTCAATTGAGAAACATAGCGACAAAGGGACTGTTTACGAAACTGGGCTCTGCAAACGCCAATATGCAGATTGTAAATAATAACGTCCGCACAATTGCCCGTGTAGTTATTGAGCCGCGATACAGAGCTCTCGGCCTTGCATACGAGCTTGTGCAAAAGACTATGCCTCTATTGGAAATGCCTTACATCGAGGCCCTTGCGGTTATGGGTAAGGTCAATCCGTTCTTTGAAAAAGCCGGAATGATGAAATATGAAGGCGCCAAGTCCCCGCGATGCGTTCAGCTCCGCCAGGCACTCAGCGCCGTCGGCGTTGAGCAGTCAGACCTTGTCGATATCGAAAGAACGCACAGCATATTGCAGAGTCTTAATGAAAAACAAAAGGCGTTCATTGAAAAACAGATTATGTATTTCCTCTCAGCCTACGGCAGAAGGGCAAAGACCCTGCCAGACAGCTTCCAGAGAACGGAATTCTTCATCAGCAGACTATCAGACAGACCCGTTTATTATCTTTGGCGAAATGCCGACTGTGATTTGAAGATATAAAACAGATTTACTTTTACAAGTTCATAGCGAAAAGAGGCTGATAAAAAAAGGCCGGTTTTAAGACCGGCCTGTCAGCGTCATAATTTTTTATAAATTTCTTATTTTCTTCTTCTCAGCATAAGTCCGCCGAGACAAAGCAGGGCTATTGTTGCCGGTTCTGGAACTAAAGTCAGGACGGTAACGCCATAATGTTCCAGGCCGCTGTAAGAGCCGCCCCAGGTCATACTGTGCAGGCCTTGCGTCCATGTATCGTGCAGAAGAACCGAGTCGGCGGCGGAGTCATAGCCGTAGCCGTACATACTGTGGCCATCAACGTGAATCAGTACGGGTTTGCCCGCATCGATTTCCGCTATATATTGTGCAAAGGTGAATCCATAGTCGAGGCCAAGAGCATCGACGTATTGATTGTACAATACGCTGGTATCGTAACCGGCATAGTTGACATACTCACCTATTCCATACATACCACTTGAGTCTGATACGCTATATGTAACCGCGTCGTTTTCGGTGAAAGCATAGCCGTCAGTGAAGAAATAGAAGGTGGTGCCGCCGTTGACGTTGTTATAGGCATCCTGACTTGTCCCCATAAAGTCAGCCAGACAGTCGAAGCTGTGCCATGGCGAGGCGACATCATCGCCGAAAGCGAGATATCCGCCTGCGTAAAAATCGCTGATGTGTCCTGAACTTGCGATAGCATTGTTTGCCAAATAAGGGCCGCTGCCATAGGTGCTATTCTCCGCATCTCCACCCGGCACAAGGTTGCCGAATCCTCTAACATCATAATAACCGGCAAGCATACCGGCAGATGTGGGGGAGCAGCCGTACTACCAATCATAATCCCCTGGACTGGATAAGGTCTTAATTGTCCCTTCCTTATGAACTGCAATTCCCAGCCCATCTATAATACTGTCTGGAACAACCAGACCTGCCTCCACCGCCACAGTTGTCAACATCAAAACTGCGACTGCGCATAACCTTAACAACTTCTCCATTTGTCTTCTCCTTTTCCCCCCACTAAAACTTAACAGAAACATTGTACCCGGATTAACAAATCCTGTCAACAATATTATAGGACAAAATGCCCTCTTAAAAAAAACATAACTATTTATACAATAGATTGTTACAGAAATTCTTTTCTATAAGGAGAAACCTCTATGCAAAATACAATTATTCGCATCCCATTAGACAGGCTTTTGCCGCATCCTGAAAACCCCAACAGGATGGCAAAGGCTAACTTCGAAAAGCTCAAACGTCATATTAAGCAAACTCACAATTATGAGCCTTTGATTGTCCGAAAGCATCCTGAAATCGCCGACAGCTTTCAAATCATCAACGGCCATCACCGCGCCGATGCCCTAAAGCAAATAGGCGAAACATTTGCCGACTGCGTCGAGTGGGACGTTAATGACGATGCCGCAAGACTGCTTCTTGCCACACTCAACAGGCTCGGCGGAAAAGATGAACTCGGCGCAAAAGCATCTCTCTACAAAAACCTTTCAATAAAATTCAGCATCAAGGAGCTTACGAAACTCCTGCCGGATAACAAGCAAACGATTGAAAAGCTAAAGGACATCACAAAACCATTGGAAGGTTTTGCTGAAGATGCAAAGGCGTTTTTAAATACGCTGGTCTTCTTCCTCGACGATGAGCAGATTGAAACAGTCGAAACAGCACTTGAAAAAGCAGCCCAACAGAGCCCGGAGTGCCTGCCCGTCGAAGCCTTGGCGAAGTCGGGAAAGCGACAGGAGACCAAATCCGAAAAAATGGCAAAAGCGATAACAATAATTTCAAAACATTATCTCAATAGAAAGAAGGTGCGGGATGAAACGTAAAAAGATACAATATGTCTCTCTCGAATCGGGAGCGTTTATTTCAGATTTGATTTTCCAGGCGATGACAGCCGCTGAAAGAGGCGTTTACTGCACGTTGATTTTCTATCTCTATGAGAACAACGGAAAAATGCCTTACGATGCCGAGCTTTTCAATAGCCTTTGCAACTGCGAAGATTTTGAAAAGGTCTGGGAGTTCGTCAAACAAAAATTCATTATAAAAAACGGCAGAATTTTCCACAAAAGAGTCAGCAAAGAACTGGACAGGGCGAAGAAACTGTCGCAAGTTCAATCTGAAAAAGGCGTTAAAGGAATGAAAAGCCGATGGTCAAAGGATAACACAGCTATAACAGAGAAATCACCGCTCAATAACCAAGCGAAGGAAAGCGAAGCGAAGGGATGCGAAGATAAGGGAAGGGAAAATATCGATACGACGAGTCCCGTTAGAGACAGGACATCAACAGTACCAGCCAATCGCCATCAGCAGCAAGTCTCTAACGCCACGAGCGTCTCTGCAATATCTAAAGATTTACTGCCTTCAGCACAAAACCGGCAAAGGAGCAGTATCGCCTCGCAGATTCAATCTCTTAAATCTTCGATTCGGCTCGCCCCGTTAGAGGCACCCCTAAGGGGGACGGTCGGCATAGACAGTCGGCCTCTAACGGGGCACGCCCACGACCCGACGAATATGATTGTTTTCCACGACAGACTTGCAAATACTTTCGGCGGCAGAACGCCCGCTGATTCGACCGCTTTGAGAAACCTTGTCCGCTGGGTCAAGGACTCGGTTATAGCGGGCGTTTTCACCAAGGGCATTTATCGGAGGGTACTTGATATGGCCGCTGATTCCAAAAACGGCAACAGCAGAAAGCCCATCGCCGTATTTTTCGCACAGGTCAAAAGGGAGTTAGGGTACAAAAAAGACGGTTAATTACTAAATAAAGGCTGATTTTTCCTTGATTTTGCAAAATATTTCGGGTATAATAGTTTCTGAATATGTAAAGGACGACAGGACAGTAAAAGGCAGGAAGAAAAAACACAATTTTTTTAAGTTCGAGAGAAGGGCATGAAGAAGACAGTATTACTCCCCGCAATTCTTGTGGTTCTCGCAATCACCAGCTTTTATGCATCCGCATCTTCCCAGTCATCGGAGCCGAATTTGTTGAGAATCGACATCGTTGGCCCCAATTCCGTGCTTGAGGACACACAAAACGTCTTTTGTGTCGTCGCGGTCTATGACGACGGCTCAGAAATAGAGGTTACCGCTGATGCAGATGTCAAGGTCGTTTCTGATGAATGCAAAGTGACAAACCTCGGCGGAATCGTTGAAACATTCAAGCTGAAGCAGCCGGAAAAACAATTCACGATTCACGCAAGCTATCGAGGCCTTGAAGCAGAAAAACCGGTTGCTATCTATTGCTATAAGAAGAAACATTGCATAAAATAATTAGTTTACCCTAAACCCTAAACCCTACACCCTAAACCCTATACCCTATTAAAGGAGTGATACTATGTCATTAACCAAAGAACAATTGCAGATTATCGACGAATTATTCGAATCAGGCGGCGATGAATCAACCGTCCTTCAAAAGCACAACATTTCTTTCAAGACTTGGCAGCAGCAGCTTGCTGACAAGGATTTTGCCGATGAGATAGCCGCACGGATGGAATCGTCGAAGCGGCAGGGGCAGATTATTTTGTCAAAGTATGTTCCCTTTGCCGCGGCCAAGCTTGTGCAGTTATGTGAAAGTGAGAATCAGGAGACCAGCCGAAAGGCCGTTCTGGACATCTTGAATTTGCAGACCGGCCTAAAAACCAATGAACCTGTCCTGCCCGAAATACCGGCTCTCGACCCTGCTACAGCCTCAAAGCTGCTGGCCGCTTTGGCGGAAGAAAATAGCAAATTATAAGACTATCTGGCAAACAAAAAAACTTTTGAATATTTTATTTGACATCCGAAAGTAAAATGACGATATTATGAAGCGGTTAAGGATTACAAAAATATGGAGCAAGGAGCTATGACACCTGCTTATTTGCAAGAAAAACCGAGTTTTCTTAAAGGTTTAGGGTCTGTGTTGGATTTATCAGCCAGCGGTGCTTTATATCACTACTATCTAAACCAACATAACGATTTTGAAGCTCTGCGTTCCGATTGGTATCAGATAGGAAAGGATATTCATCAAGCAACGCTGACACATATTATATGACAGGGAACGTCAATGGAAGATGATAAAAGTATAAAAAGGACAGACCAAAATCCTCAGAATTCTCAAAAAAAGAAATCGCTTCTTCAACTCTCCCAGACATTTTCAGGTCCTTTGCCACCACCAACAGTACTTGAACATTATGAAAGGATACTTCCCGGCGCTGCCGATAGAATAATCAGCATGGCAGAGCAACAATCCAAACATCGCCAAGAGCAGGAAAGCAGAATAATCAAATATTCCGGCAGAGACAGTTTGCTTGGTCTAATATTCGGATTGACTATTGGTCTTACTGCCATTATTGGCGGCGTAATGTGTATACTGCATAGCTATGCCATTTCAGGTGTGATTCTCGGTGGAAGTGGTCTTGCAGGACTTGTAGGAGTTTTTGTTTACGGTAGCAGAGAAAAGAAAGAACCGTCTTCTGAACAATCGGAAGAATAAGCCAACCTCATCCTTTCTTTCGATAGTCTTCTATAATAATTCTGGCATCTAAACCGCTTCAAAACTATTAGCCGTTCTGGCACAGGATAAATCCTGACAAAAAACAGGCCATAGGATTTTGCTTCCTATGGCCTGCACAATTTAAATTGGTAAATTATTTTCTCCGCCGCAGCAATAACCCGCCAAAACTTAGCAACAAAACCGTCGCAGGTTCTGGGACACAGGGTATATGGTTTTCGGTATAGACTTCCGTACTGACGGTTCGCTCAAAGTGAAATATAGCGACCCATGGATCATCTGGTGGTGTTACAAAATCGTCAAGGATGGTATAGTCAGCATCATCATAAACAACCCCCCGCAATTTTCCTTGCCATACCCAGAGTGCACCTCGGTATTCAACCCAGAAGTCCCGCGTACGATATCCATGCTGGTCTCCTGAACCCCCGGGTGCGGGAATTTCAAGATCAAAGTGATGTGTGATACTTTCACCATAAGTCCATTCCTGAGACAGTGTGGTAGACTCGCTTACTGTAAAACCAAGAGCACCGCCAATACCACTAATGGAAAAGTTTGCACCAAAATTAAATGAAAGGCCGGAAGTAACATCAAGACCTTCTGACTTAGTCCAGCTTGTTGTAAAATCCATAGAATGAGTATGGTTTTTCTTTGCCGAACAGTCACCAGGGCACGAGTTAGTATATGGACCATAAAGATGATCGTTCTTAATACTTGGCGTTGTATAACCAGATTCCGTGATACCCTAGTAAGCTTCATCGCTGGGTCCCTGCTGCCCGCTATGCCATATATATGGTTGTCCGCTATTTTGTGCCGTCACGCCCCAGAGTTCATACCTGCCATATCCAAAAGCTGCAGGGCCTTCATTCCACTGCCATCCGGGTAAACTAAACCAAAGACCCCACCCAAGTTGTTCTCCATAAATCGTTGTTGCTTTCACCCAACTATATGGACAGATTAAGACCAACACTGCCATAAACAATAAAAAATATAAACGTCTCATAGTTCTCTCCTTTTTTGAAATGTAGCCATAAAGATTTTTCTGAACCATGAACTGAAAGATTTCTTAAGGAAATTTAAGGATTTGCATAGTTCTCTCCTTTCCAAACATAGGGCCTTTAATATTTTTCCTGAACAAGCCTCCTTTTTACTGTTCTTAAACAGTTTCAGGACAAAGACCAGACGGTTCTTTGAAGCAGTGACAACTGTTTGACACCGGGCAGGAAAAAATAGAAGTTTAAGATAGGTAATCTGTCTAAATTTTCAGGTTAAAAAACCCCCAAAAATCTTATTTTTCTGCGATAATCGCCCCGGCACAAACATCTCAAAGGGGTGGAAAGGCCCAGCCGGATAATCTAACGAAAAAACTGTTAAAATTTTATGTTACCTGACGCCCCGCCTATCTTATCACCGATTCAAACAGCGCCCCTCTTAACAAGCGATACATCGTTTCGGCAATCGGCGCATTTGTGGTTTTAAGAAAAAAATAAAACCAAAAATGACTTAAAACTTAAAGGCTGTGAATACAATTCACAGCCTTTTTTATTTATCAGTATTTCCTGCTCTTTGCGGTTGTGTCAGTTATTTTTATTCAAAGTTTTGGATAGCATCCTTTTGCCCCAGTTTTGTGTGATTTTCACGGAATTTTTTGGTGTATATCCAGCTTAATTGGCTTCTTGATAACCCAACTCTATTTAACACTTCTTCTAAAGAGATGCCTTGTTCACTTTTGTTATAACGAGCTAATATCTGAAAAACAGGTCCATCAGCAGTACATAATTTATAAGGTTTTTCTGAAGAAAATAACATAGCTAAAAGTTCCATTTCTCCATCATCAATCCGATAATTACATTTATTCAGATAATTTGTACGAAAATTCTGAACATCAGCTGTATCAAGATCAATAACTGTGATTTTTCCTTCAGATTCATATGGTTGAATATCTATGCGAACATCTGCAATCTCTTGTCTTGCATATTGGGCTTCTCTTGCTACAGTTCTGCCAATTATGACGTCACATTTCTCAATGAACTTATCCCAAAGACCCATTTCAAAAAGACCTATAACTGGCCCTGCATCAAGCATTAACAACTGAAATTTTTTCATCCATGAAACCTTCGTCTTCCGTCAAATACTCCTGTGCTTTTTTATAGGATATATCCATAAATTTAGCAAATTGCAATAAGGATAATTTACCTTCTCTTAAAGCACGTTCTGCAAGAGCACAATATCTCTCTGGAAATTTCCCAGGAGCTGCAGATTGTCTGGGAGTTCTAATATTTTTTACGATTTCGATATACTTTGCAGTTTCAGATTCTTCCTTATGATATACAAAATGAAGTCTCAAAAGCAATGCTTCCAGAGAAACATCAAATTCACGAGCAATATCATTAAGCCTGTCAAACGAAATTTGTCCCTTATCGTTTGAATACTGCCGGATTTTGTCTCTCAATAGTTCTTCAGGCATTAAAAGAGCACTTGCAAATGCATTGGCAAGTTTTTCCTCCATGTCAGATGGGACACAGTCTCCTACTTTTTTGCGAAAAACGTCCCATGTCAAAAGATGGAACAATTCATGAGCAAGATCGTAGTTTCTTCGCCATTCTTTAGTCGATTCACTGCTGTTGAGAAGAATTGCACATCCAAATTGATCAATAGTAGAAACTGCACTGCCCTCAAATGGTAGATGAAAGATTTTAATATAATATTTTTCCTCCAATACCCGTTTTAAGGATTCACTGGGTATGTCTCCTAATGAGAATTCTCTTGCTGTTTTATGTGCGAGCGAGTATGCATCTCGGAATTGAAATTCATTTGAATTCTTACAGTCCGGTTCAGGCAGTCGTACCTCTCGCAGTTCGTCAGTCAGAACCTCAAGCTTGTGGTATTGTTCACAAAGTTCTTTAAACTCGGCCTCTACTTTTTTTCTGTCTGTTTCATTATCAGGACTGCTTCTCCACAACAGAATAGGTTCAGCAGAGATGTTTTCGGAAAAGAAAAATTCCATAGACTTATGATAGATTTCCGCTAATTTACTTAGTTGCGAAAACTTGGGTTCTCTTTTGTTGCTTTCAAGTTCACTGATTGCAGGTGCACCGCTCAACCCGGCCTTTTGGGCGGCTTCTGTTTGAGTGTAACCTATTGCCTCACGAGCTATTTTGAGTCTTTCCCCTATGTCCATCTTTAACCCTCCTTAAAATTCTACTCCATAGAATATTATACGGTAAATTTCGAACAATTCTTTAATAAAATTTCTAAATTTCAGAAATTTTCAATGTAACCAGACACTAACCATCCCTAATATCTTCTATTTTTTGCAGGGTTTGAGGTCTGATAATTCACAAAGAAATACCGCAGAGCATCTATCGGATGGTCGTAAATTCCGTCTTTTAAAGGTAATTCCTCAGCGCCAACGGGCGGGTAATGATAGCACTGCATCGCCTCAATCAATCTGCCGCAACGCGGACTTATAACCAAATTGCTTACCCCGTCGCCGCTTCGCAATGCTCTTCTGACAAGCTCAATCCCTTCGAGTATCGAGCTTCTTTTATATCTAAGTTTTACCCCCGCCTGTCTCAACTGAAAAACAGCGCTTGTACCCGTAACATCATTAACGCCCGCACCCGCCGGGTCGCAAAACGTCGCTATAACATTGTCCTCAACAAACGGCTTTCTATTTTTAATCTCATCAGCGTGCCCATCTATCGTTATCCTGCTCTTTACATATTCATCAATAACCCTGACAGTGCCTTTTCCATCGACCTGAATCCAAAGACAAACAAACGGATTAACAAACCCAAAATCAATCGCGCGGTACAATGGCAGTGTCGTATCATATTCAACCTCACCGATATGCACATCAGGCTCGAACTCTGCAAAGACGACATTTTCAAGCGACGGTCGCAGACACAGCATTTCAGACTCGAACGCCGACCTGCTGCTCCGCCTCATTTGCGCTAAACAATCGTCAATTCTTAAATATCCGTTTGCCTTTCTCGCCCTGCCCTGACAGTCATTATTTAACGGACATCGGCTGCACGAACGGTCTTTGCAGTTTTCAATCACTTCCCAGACGCACCATTTGAATATCGGCACACCTGCCGATTGCGCCTTGCCGACAATATCGTGCATTATCCCGAAAGGCTGATGCATCGTGCTCAGCGTCTCCATCGCCCCGACGATATTGTCCGTGCTTTTGGTAACGAATTTTGCCGCCTCGAAAATCTGCCTGTCAAATAGCTCTACCTCATCGCATCGCAGTTTATGGATATGACTGCCCCGCACACTCGCCGCAGATTGCGTTAGAACCTCGACATCGGAGCCGTTTAAAAAGACGCATCTGTCTTTGCGGACAGGCCCGGCGGCAAATCTCTCAAAGCCGTTTCGCAGAAACCCGAGCATATAATCATACATTCTTTGCGCCTGTAGTTCGCTGCCGGCAAGTATTCTCGTCTTGCAGCCGGGCTTGAAAATACTGTCTAATAGCGTAGCAGCCGCGGCTAAAAGAGTCTTTCCGCCACCTCTGCCCGCCCAGACAACGCAATCGCCAGTTGTGCTGCCGTCAAAATCACTGTTATAGCAGTGCCAAAGATAATCCATCGGGCTGTTATGTTCGGGACAGATTTTCGTATCGCCGATTTCGATACCAAGGAAGATTTTTAGATAATTTTTCAAATCGGCTCTCGTCCTCGGCCTTGTCTTTCTCAATGTTTCATAAAAACCATTTGCCTTAACGATACGGTCTGAAGATAGAATGATACTGTTCATTATGGAATCCTCTAAAAAAATTGTAGAAATAAAATGTGTAAATATGTTGGAATGCTCGTCCGCCGAGCGGGGCCTGAATTTAAAGTCTTAAAAAACTTCTATTTTGCTTACATTATACCATAAAGCAGCCGAAAAATCAAGCTTTTTATCTTCGCTAAGGCATTTTTATTGCCGGACTTGCATAAAAATGGTACTTATCGTATAATCCAGATATTGTTGAAGACAAAATCTTCAATTTTTGAGTTTTTTTGTCCGGCGGGTCGGGCGGCCGCCCCCTCTGCTTCTTGCGAAGCAAGAGAGGGGGAGGAAAGTCCGGGCAGGACAGGGCGCGGTGATGGCTAACAGCCATCTCCCCCATGCTTTCTTGCAAAAGCAAAAATGGGGGACGGGAAAGTGCCACAGAAAATACACAGCCCCCTCTCTTGCTTCGCAAGAAGCTGAGGGGGCAATGGTGAAAAGGTGCGGTAAGAGCGCACCGCGGCAATGGTGACACTGCCGGCACGGCAAACCCCACCGCCTGCAAGACCAAGTATGCCGGTATGCTCTGCCCGAGCGTTATTCCGGCGGGTAGGTCGCTTGAGCCTGTCAGCAATGGCAGGCCTTAGAGAAATGGTCGCATCCCGATTTATCGGGAACAGAACCCGGCTTATAGACCCACCGGACAAAAAAATTTACTGCCCCATTAAACAGATTCAGTTTCAACTGTCGGCACGGCAGGCATAGAGGCCGGTATAACAGGCATTTTTTCTATCACTCTCATCGATTTCCATTTGCCCGCAAGAAACCGCAGGAAAAACAGTATCGCCAGGGCGCAAACATAAGCGGCCAGTGCGGTCCAGACCGCATAGAGTCTTAACCTGTCATGCAGAAAGGTTATCGCCAGCCAGCTTGGAATAACCATAATCAGCCAGTTGAGCCAGATTGAAATATACATTACGAATTTCGTATCGCCCGCTCCTTTCAGCGCCGCTGAAAAGATGATGTTGCCGGTATCGAAAATGCAGTAAGCACTTACAAAATATAGCAGTGTTCTTGCTATCGGCCTTATCGCCTCCATCTGCTCGGGCGATGCCCCTGCCGCAAACGGAAGCATAAACAGATTCGGAATAAGGCAGTACCCCGCAGCCATGGTAATCATATAACCCAAAGTCAGCTTGGCCGCTGAAAAGGTGGTCTTTTGCGCGATTTCCGGTCTGCCCGCGCCTATCGCCCGGCCGACAAGTATGCTCGTCGCCATACCGAAACCAATCATCGGCATAAATGAAAGCGTATTAATCTGAAAAACCATCGACGAAGCGGCGAACGATACCGCGTCGATTCTGCCTACGAAAACCACAAAAAGCGTAAAGCCCAGTATATCGAGCATAAACTGCACTCCGCTCGGTATGCCGAATTTCATCAGTCTGCCGGACAATTCCTTATCGAAAATATAATTCGAGGTACAGAAATCCCGGCGGTTAGCAGGCAGTAAAAAGATTACAAAATAAACTATGCACGCCGCGGCACTGGAAATTACTGTCGCTACCGCTGCACCGGCGATACCCAATTTCGGAAAACCGAAATGTCCGAAAATAAGCGCATAGTCCAGCACAATATTGATAATCGTTTTAACAACGTTAATCCACATCACCGTCCAGGTTTTCCCCCGGCCCATCAGAAAACAGGAAACCGCAGCGTCCACAATTCCCGGCAGCGCCCCGAACAGCAGAATCTTGAAATACACGAGCTCATATCTGGCAAGCGCCGGGTCATGTCCGACAAGTGTGATAATAGGTCTGGCAAATAAAGCGATTGAGGCCATTATCAAACCGGCGGCGATGGAAAAATAAATGCTCTGCCAGACGGCCGGGCCGATTCTTTTTCGCATTTTCGCACCATCGTACTGTGAAACAAAGGTGCTTGCGTAAGTAGCTGTGCCAAGGAAGAAACTGAAAGGCACAAAACTCAGTATCCCCCCCATCATCGCCGCGCTCATCGCGTCGCGGTCGAGCCACATCAGAAAGACCCTGTCCACAAACATCTGCAG
>JAHJUV010000107.1 GCA_018828825.1 Planctomycetota bacterium
GGTTTGTGAAATCACACAATCAAAAAAATAGAGGGTAACCTCCAATTTGAAAGTTACCCTCCTTACTTCTCGATTGACTTCGTATTCAATCGCTTAAAATCATCTGCAGGATGCTACTTCACTGCTGCGGCGCTCTCTTCAATATCCTCATAATACGTAAAGACAACAGTTCCTCTTGGTACATTTATAGGAATATTGGCGCCGTCCTGTGCGAGGCCTGTAACCGTCTGAGGCAAATCCGGGCCGGTGCTGGTCCCTAAGCTCCTGTTTACATCCCAGTTGCCATTCATTGCAAACTTGTATTCTTCAGATGTGGCTCTGCTGAATGCAATCTCTCCCTCCCATGTATAGTCAGCAATGAGCGTCATCGGATTACCTGCCGGATCCCAGTTGTTAAACGTACCCGGGATGGCAACAGAACCATAAGCGCTCGCAAATCCGGCGCCGCCGGTAGTACCGCCGCCGATACCGCCATACCAGTAGGTATATCCCTGGGCAGGCGCCGTCAGAGTCAGGTTACCGGCTGCATCGGATGTAATATCAGCCGGCTGACTGCCAGACCACGCTACCGCTGTATACGTTATGTTCGGACCTACTGTTATCGTACCGCTGCCCGCTATCAGACCACTGTTGAAACATCCGAAAACCGGCGCATTATTCTCGAAAATAATGAAATCTGTCGCACTGGAGACAGTAAATGTGCCGTTAACATCGTACGTGTTTCTTGCATCCATAGCACGCTGGATACTGGGCTGTAAAGTAGTGTCAAACCAGTCAGGCCAGAACACGCAGGGGATCGGTTCAATATACATGATAAACCCGTAAGCCCTGTGTTTCTGGCTAACACCGTCTGCATCATGGTTGGCAACAAAACTTACTCCCTTGTCTGAACAAAGGCCGGCTCCACTCAATGCACTTGCGCTTCCCTGCAAAGCCTCATAGAGCGGGAAGTCGAAGGCGTAATTGCCTGTGTACGTTATCCAATTCAGAATATTGGTTTTGTTGTCCCAGTACTCGCCTACGCAGCTACCAAGGAGGCCGAATTCCTTGGACATATCCCAACTGAAATGCTTGACCGCATCCAGCCTGGAACCCGACACATTGCCAACCGTGGTCTTCAGCCAGTTTACCCAGGTTTTCTGTCCGTCAAACATATATACAGAGTTGTGGCATACATCCTCGCCCATAAGGTAGTCGAGTGTGTTGCACAAGTCACAATCATCGGGGTTGCCCGGATGAAAGTGGGAGCAATTCTTCTCGAACGTGCCATGCGGATAAGTAAAGTTCTGCCAGTAACTTAGTCCATCTACTGAATCAATACAGGTTTCGGGTGCGCCCATCATATGGTTTGCTACCACGTCAAGAAGAACATTACCGGTTGCTGCAGCAGCGTCTATAAGTTCCTGCTTGCTTCCAAAGGCAGTTTCAATTGTCCCCTGCTGGTTATACTCACCTAAATCATAGTTATCGGAGATGTCATAGCCCATTGTGTCATTGCCGCCCATACCCTTGCAGGGAGCCGGGAACCAGAAGTGTGTAAAGCCTGCTGTTTTTAATCCTGCTGCTTCCGCCTTGATTTTATTGTACCAGTTGCCTGTTCCTGAATCCACATAACAACCCCAGTAGAAAGCCTGGAACATTATACTGCTGGAACTAAGAGGGTCGCCGGTGGTGGCAGGTGGATCCGCAACATTATCCACAGTAACATTTATAGTATCCGTCGCAGTCTGTCCGATTGTATCGTATGCCGTAGCTGTAATACTGTGAGCGCCCTCAGTCTCTGCAGTAGTGTCCCATGAATATTCATAGGGTGAGGTAGTATCGGTTGATTTAAGGACATCATCAATATAAAATCCTACCTTGTCAACGCCGTTGTCGTCCGATGCATCGGCAGTAACATTTACCGTACCTGAAACAGTCGCCCCGTTTAATGGTGAAGTGATGGAAACTGTAGGTGGATTGTCAGTAACCGGTCTTCCAGCAAACGATCTGCTGTTCGCAACAACAATTACCAGAATTACCAGAAGAAGTGTTAAACTTAACTTTTTCATTTTTTTTCCTTTAGACTTTTTTACTTCTCGGCGTTTCGCTCCGCTGAGCTACACACCCAGCAGCAAAACACCTGTTTTTCTTTTTCTGTACAGGGCCCGGCTCGTCAGAACCAGACCCGCTCCTAAAGCAACAGCAAAGAAGTCAAGCTTACCAATCTCTTACACACAATTCACCTTCTTTCTTGTCGAGATTGGTCGTAACTTTCACAAAATTCACAATACCCGAATATAGTATAATAAACCCATACCTGCGAGTCAAAAAAAACACCGAAAATTCTTCATGTTTGGCTATATCGGACCTGTTTTTCGTGTCAAGTAAATTTTTGGGCTGGGAAAGGAACATCGTACCCCCCTGACCCGCCGCCCCGCTTCGCGTGAAACGCGGGGGCTGGTAAGGATAAGGTGTATATCAACACAACAGTATAAACTCTTAAGAAAGCTCTATAAGGGCGGGGGTTAACCCCCGCAAATTCCAGACCTGACAGGTCGTCTGTTTCCGCTCATTAAAAATTCGCCTCCGAATCGAAATTATAGTTGTGAACATTTTTTCAAATTCGGAGGCTGCTATGAAACCTTTTAACTATTTTGAAATCATTATAAAAATGAAAAACAAAGCTGACAAGTACGATTTGAGACTGCAATTCATAAATTTTGCAAAGCAAAACGGCATTAAACCTGCTGCAAGGCTCTTCGCAACCACGCCAAAAACCGTTCGCAAATGGCTCAAACGTTATCAGCAGGAAAAACTTGCCGGCTTAAACGAACTGCCTCGAATTCCCTTGACTTGTCCGCATAAAACATCTTCGGTTATCGAAAGAAAAATTATTCAGCTCAGAAAACAATTTCCGTTCAAAGGCGCTAAAAGATTGAAACGCGAACATAATCTCTTATGCAGCCACGAAGCTATCGGCAAAATACTGCTGCGCTATTGCCTGGGACGTGCACAGTGTCATAGGCGCTCTGGTAATCAGGACGAGGCATCCGTTATGCCAACCAGATCGAAACCCAACTCAAAAGCTCTCTGCTTTATGTCCCGGCGCCAACTCATAATCGTTAATTATACTAAATCCAGCCACAGATTTGGGGATTTCTGGGATTCGTAACTGAACCTCAAATATGGCGATTTCCTGAGGGCTGAGGCGGAGCGGCTTGCTGCGGTCGGGCCACTGAGTCAGCCACCCTTCGGCAGGACGCAGCGATGTTCCATCCGTCGAGTCGAATAACTCCGGCGAGCTGAACTCGTCGCTCTTCACTTCGCTTGTGTTTATGACAATAAGGACTCCACTATGGCCCTCGCTTCGCAGATAGGCCAGAACACCAGGTTCATCACTGCTGGTCGCCAACCATTTCATATCTCCGAGCTGAAGCGCTTTATATCCGGCTCGTGTACGCAGCAACTTTTGTGTAAAACGGAAAAGTTCGGTCTCCAAATTGAAGTTGTCGCCTTCGGAAGGGCCGAACTCGAATTCGCCGTCGAACATATCCTCTCGGCTGCTGTCCCAGTCCTTCGCTCCACCTTCGAATCCCTGTTCGGTGCCGTAGTAAATTATCGGCACGCCGCCGCTGGTAAGCATGTAGGTCATCGCCAGTTTCAGCCGTCCGTGTCGCTTCCCGACGTCAGGCTGATTTTCAGCGGCAACGCTCAGGAATCGTTTGCCGTCGTGATTGTCGATGAAGCGCGCCATTCGGTCGTGTGCGTGTGGCGCAAGTTCCCGCAGCGCTCGTTCATGGGCACTTTTCAACGCAGTTGTGCCCGCTGCATTTTTAGCGAAGACGTCCAGCATCACCTTCATACCGGGAAAATCCAGCAGGGATTCGTAAATCTGTTCGCCGTTTGCATCGACAAGATAGATATTTAACTTGGTGTTGTCGTATTCCCACGACTCTCCAAAAATCAGAAAATTTTTCTTGCCGAGTGACGCGGCGTGGGCCTTGGCTTGCCGGCACCAGTGTAGCCAGAATTCCGGCTCGACGTGCTTTGTGGTGTCCACTCGAAAGCCATCACAATCCGTCGCTGTGATTAGATTTTTAAACGCCTGCGTTAGATACTCACGGACCTGCGGCAGCTCCGTCTTGAAGTCGTCCAGATTATACAACTCACCGAGAATGACAGACTGTGGGGCATTCCAGTCAATCGGTCCGTGGGCGTGAAACAAGTCGAGATTGTCGAAGGGATGCGGATAGCGCAAAGACGGCTGGCGCCAGCGCAGCTTGTAGGTCTGCGGCGGCGCTTTCCACGCCACCGGCTCAGGACTGTTCGGCTCAATCAAGTTGGACAGGTGGTTACAGATGACGTCCAAGAAGACACGAATACCTCGTCCGTGCGCGGCATCGATGAGAGAACGCAGATCCTGCAGTGTCCCCCAGTGCGGGTCGATTCTGCCGAAATCAAACGTGGAGTAGCCATGATACTGTCCGTGTGAGTTGAGCAGAATAGGTGAAATCCAGATTGCGGTTACTCCCAGAGATTCAAGATAAGGCAACCGCTTTTCGACCCCACGAAAATCCCCGCCGTGGATTGCGTTCTTGCCCGCCGGAGCCACCTTACCTCGCGGGTGTGCATTGTCGTTAGACGGGTCGCCGTTGTCAAAGCGGTCGGTGATAATCTGATAGATGACCTGGCATCGCCAGTCGTCCGGCGAGGGGAAATAGGATGCCAGTGGTTTCTTGGCCGCGGCGGTCAGGGAATAGGCCGAGTCCTCCATCACCGGAGCAGGAGACCGGCTGTCCACATTGCCATCAGTATTAAGGTCGGCAGGTATTACATACAATTTACTGGTTTCGGTGTTTTCGTAATACTCCCAAACACAAGTTGCCGCAGGAAGATTTGCGAAAATATTATCGCCATTTTGTATGAGGGTTGAGTTATCCTGTGGCAAATTAGGACCTGAAGCGCTTCCCAAACCCCTGCTTATATCCCAGGAACCATTCATTGCAAACTTGTATTCAACACTTGTTGCGCTGGAGATTCTACGTACCCATCGCCAGGTGTAGTCAGCAATGAGCGTCATTTCGTTGTCGGCACCGTTGGGGTCCCAGGAGCTTCCGAACACTGCTGTATTATCGCCTGGGACGTGAATGGTACTGTATGCGCTTAAAAACTCGTTAGCAAATAAGCTGTTACTTGTAATAACCGCAATTAAAAGCGTAAAAGTTAAAGTTAACTTTCTCATTATCTTTCTCCTTTCGCCTGTTATACAGGTCAACGCCGTTAGAATTTTTCCATTTTTGTGTCATTACTGGTTGGTATTGAGCAGCCAATATTCGACAAATTCAGCTAAATCATACCAGTCCACGGAGCCGCTCTTATTGAGGTCGGCGCCATCACACCATCCTGGTTCGGCACAACCCTCATCCATCCAGCGGCCGGCCAAGGCAGCATAGTCAGCAAAGTCCACATCGCCGTCGATGTCAAAATCAACGTTCACATATAATTTACTGGTCTCAGTGTTTTCGTAATACTCCCAAACACAAGTTGCCGCAGGAAGATTCACGAGAATATTAGCGCCGTCCTGCGCCAGGCCCCAGGTATCTTGTGGTAGAGCGGCGCCGGAAGTGCTTCCCAAACCCCTGTTTATCGACCAGGAACCCATTGCAAACTTATATTCAACACTTGTTGCGCTGGAGATTCTACGTATCCATTGCCAGGTGTAGTCAGCGATGAGCGTCATTTCATTATCGGCACCATCGGGGTCCCAGGAGCTTCCGAATACTGCTGTGCTATTGCCCGGGACGTGCACAGTGTCATACATGCTCTGATAAAGAGAACCCGCTGTGAAGCTCCAGAGGTCGCCTGTGGTAGTGTTATCCCCTGCGTCGATTTCGTCGATACGCCAGTAGTAGGTTACGTCGTTATCTAAAACGCCGGGGGGGTCAAAGGTTGTAGCTGTCTGGTTGCCTTTGAAAATTCCGGCAGGTATCGAATAATTGGCATCATTTACATCGCTGAAACTCGTGCCGAAGTACACATCGTGAGATACTGCACCGTCCCCGGCGAGCCAGCTTAACTCTATAGCAGAACTGACGTTAGTTTCCCCATTAACCGGATCCGGGACGGCGGCCTTTGTGCCAATGTTACCTCCATACCAGTAGGAATATCCTGTGGCAGGTGCAGTCAGCGTTACGCTGCCGCTTCCGTCAGATGTGATGTCGGCCGGCCGATTGTCAGGACCCCAGGCTATTGCACGATATGTTGTGTTTGGACTTGCTGTTATCGTTCCGCCACCCGTGGCGCCAGCGCTGTTGAAACAGCCATAAACCGGCCCGTTATTACTAAAAATAATGAGATTTGTTGCCTTATAAACGGTCCCGGTACCGCTAAAATCATAAGTGTTTCTCGCCTCCAGAGCACGCCGGATATCAGGATATAATGAACTGTTAAACCAGTCTGACCAAAATACAGAAGGAATGGGTGTAATATACATAATATAGCCGTAACCCCTGGATTTCTGAGTGATCTGGACTGTTTCTCTCGCTGTATCATGGTTATTAACGAAACTTACTCCCTTGTTCGAGCAAAGACCAGCGCCATCAAGGTCCGCAGCATTGCCCTGCATTGAATAATAAAGCGGAAAGTCAAAGGCGTAATCACCCGTATAACTCATCCAACTCAGAATATTGCTCTTGATGTCCCAGTATTCTCCTATGCAACTGCCTATAGTGCCGAGTTCCTTGGACATATCCCAACTAAAATGCTTGACTGCATCCAGCCGAAATCCCGACACATTTTCCACTGTATTTCTTATCCAAATCGCCCAGTCTCTTTGGCCGTCAAACATATAGGGGTTCATATGGGCTACATCCTCGAACATTAAGTATGGGTATCCGTCACTGTCCGCAGGGTCTCCCGGATGAAAGCAGTTGCAATCCTTCTCGAAGGTGTGATGGACGTATTCAAACCGTTGCCAATATGTTAGTCCATTCCCTGGGTCAACACACTGTGCCCCGCCCGTCATATGGTTTGCTACGAGGTCCAGAAGAACATTACCAC
Organism: Planctomycetota bacterium; assembly: GCA_018828825.1. Taxonomy (GTDB): domain Bacteria; phylum Planctomycetota; class Phycisphaerae; order Sedimentisphaerales; family UBA12454; genus UBA12454. The sequence continues at coordinate 7,042 of JAHJUV010000107.1, forward strand.
AAGCCGCTGCTGCTGCCTGCAGTTCTGAGAGACTTCCAAAACGAGTCTCAGTGGTGCCTTTCTGGTAATAGTTACCCAGGTCGTAATTGTCATATAAGTCGTAGCCCATTGAATAACCGCCGCTTGCCCCCTTTGTCGGAGGCGGGAACCAAAAATGTGTGAAGCCGGCAGATTTTAATCCGGGAGCTTTGTCCTTGATGGTATTGTACCACGTCCCTCCCGCTGGTACATCCCAGTAAAAGGTCTGGAACACTACACTGTTGGAATCAAGAGGGGCGCCACCTGCAAATAGACTGCTGCCTATAGTAGTAGAAACTATTAGAACAATTACAAAGGTTAAACCGGGCTTTCCCATTTTTCTCCTTTCATTCATTGTCAATATTATTATACCAAAATTATAGCGTTATAGCTCTCGATTGAAAAATCCTGTATTTTTCAACCCTAAAGCGCCTTGTGTCTGGTAAAGTACACAAGATAGTATACATGAAAGGTTATACGTTGTCAAAAGAAAAAATAGCTAAACTGGGGAAACTTCGTCGTTTGTGAAGCGTGAAGCGTTTTACTGATTCTGCGTCCAAGATAATCATATTTATACGAAGCGATACGACTGTCGCTCTGGTCATCCACATCCGTCAGGCTGTTGACGATTTTATCGAGTTATTACTGCCGCATCTTGAAAACGAAAACAGCGATATTATTATCGACGGCGGAAGACTCTTACGCTTAACATCAGACGCATAAAAACGAGCAATACCGCTGCCCGGCAGTTGTGCCTTGCCTATTTTCCTGGCACAACCAACAGAACTCAGACAAAACAAAGCAGTCATCTTCCCTCTTATTGGTATTACTTCGCTATTCCAATCGGGCTGAATATCACATAGAAAATCAGCGTAATTACAACAACGACTATGCCGGCGAGCAATGCGCCTTTCGAGGTCTTCAAATCAATTGTTGTGTTGTGTTTAAATTCGATTGGTTTTGCCAAAGGCTTAATCAGCGTAATAATCGCCATAACCAATATGCAAAGGCCGAAGCAGATTGCCATACGGTTTAAGAACTGAATGCCCGGCACAGCAAATTTCAAAACACCATAAGCAACGATATTGGTCAGCAGACCCATTACACCGGCGGCAGGCGGAGCTTTGCGAACAATAAAACCAAAAACGAATACCGACAAAATACCCGGCGAAATAAAGCCCTGTCCTTCCTGAATGACCGTAAAAATACTGTTGCCGATTTTCGGATTGCCAAGCTGAGGCGCAAGTGCGATAGCTATAAAACTAAAGGCCACTACACTTATGCGTCCCAAAAACACGATAGATTTTTGCGAAGCGTTCGGCGAGATATATTTTTTATAAATATCCATTGAAAAAATCGTCGATGCTGCGTTGAGCATAGCTGCCAGCGAACTAACTACTGCACCCAAAAGGGCCGCAAGCACAAAACCCACAACGCCAATCCGCTGCGGCAAAACATTGCCGACCAGTTGCGCCAGTGCGGTATCATATTTGTAAGCGATGAATTTTTCCGTTGAAACCGTTTTATTGGCCGCTTTGGCCGCTGCTTCAACAGAAGCGTTATAAACCTCAAGTTCGACTACGAGAGCCGGGAACGTGCTTTTCCACGCCTTGTCATCCGATTTGAATACTGTAAATTCCGCAGGAGATATTGCGTCAAATTCCGCCTGCTCAATCGGAAGTACGAACGCATTTTGTGTTTTGACGGCCTTTAGAGCCTTTTGGTTTTCATAGACAGCTATCATAAAACGCCCGCTCTGCCAATTGGCAATTGTATTTGCATCGGGCGAATGAACCGTTTCTACAATCATCGTATCGGGATTGGCTTTGAGATATTTTGTAATTACAGGCCCATTATCATGAGTCGCTTCAAACTGCATATCTTTCGCGAACAGATTAAAAGCTATTATGCCCGGAATTACGATGGCAAATGGAATTATCAGTTTCAACGCAGCGGCAAAAACAATGCCTTTTTGTCCCTGCGCAAGCGATCTTGAACCGAGCGTTCTCTGCGTAACATACTGATTAAGTCCCCAGTAATAGAAATTCGGAATCCACAGGCCGAGCAATAAAGCCGTCCAGGGCAAAACGTTGTCCGTTTTCGGCAGAAACATATTCATACGAACTCTGTTAAGGCTCATAAAGCGTTCAATTGCTCCACTGTCCGGCGAAAGCGATTGCATCGTAATCGCCCCAGTACTTACATCTACGACTTTCGCCGCTTCAGTTACCATGCCGAGTTTGATAAACGCGAAAACCATAATCGCAGCGCCGCCGAGTATCAGCGCGCTGCCCTGAATCAAATCCGCCCACGCACAGGCCTTTAATCCCCCTGCCGCGACGTAAAGCATAGCGATAATGCCGATTACTAAAGACCCTGCAAGCAGACTTACATTATAGCCCATCTGCCCCGCAAGCGTGCTAATTGTCAATGCGCCGGAATAGGTTACCGAGCCGAGCAAAAGCATATAGATAAAAATTGTGCCGACCGCCATAATTGTTCGTGCTGTGGAGTTATATCTGTATTCAAGAAATTCGGGTATGGTGAAAATTCCTGCTCGCAGAAAATACGGCAGAAAACAAAACGCAACTATCACAAGTGTAATCGCAGCCATCCATTCATAGCTGGCAATCGCAAGACCGACATGCCCGGCAGCGTTGCCGCTCATTCCGACGAACTGCTCGGTGGATATATTGGCGGCTATCAAAGAAAATCCGATTAACCACCAACTCAGCCCTCGACCGGCGAGAAAATAATCCTCACTGCTCTTTTCATTTCGGCTCTTAATCAGGCCTACCGAAATTACACAAACTACAAACGTCAGAAACACCAAGATATCAGGTAAACTAAATTCCATAACTTATCCTTCCCTAATTTATGGTTAACTCCGTTCTTTTTTCCCTGCCCAACACAAACGGCTGCTGCCGATATGCCGGCGATAATACCATATCAATATCTGTTTGAAAACCTTTTTTCCACGATGGTTTTAGCCCTATAATCGATTATAAGCCTGCACACAAAATTATACAATCTGGGATTTCCTATTTAAACTCTTAAAAAACATAATTTTCTCTTTTCAAGTTCGCTAAATTTGTACAAAAATCTACGTGAACAGTCAAGATTTTTCTTTTCTGAGGCGATTTTCTTACAGATTTAACTAAAGACCAGATTTTTAGGCCCTGGACTGCTTAAAATTCCTTTTTTTGTGCACACCTTGACCGCTCTGGCCTTCATAAATTCAAGTTTTTCAGCAATTTCAAACATTAGTCGTATCCGATTGGAACAGGTACTTCGATACTAAAACCTCTTGCCTGTCCTGTTTTTTCGATACAGATTAACGCGGATATTACCCTTGAAGCGATTAAAATCCTGCCGGAGCGCCAATTCAGTTTTTTTGGAAATTTATAAAAATAGTCCTACGGTTGGGTTGTGAAAAGAGATGGGCCGGCAACGAAATCAGCGTCAACGGCGCCTTTGTCAACCATTTTTTTGAGAAGAGCGGCTATGTCAGAATAAGGGGCGCCTAATCCTATGAGTTTTCTCCCTTTTTTGTCAGAGGATGTGTCTTCGCCGAGAGTTTTTATGACATCGGCCACCATCGCAGAACATTCAAATGGTCCCATCAGTTCTTTTGTGATTGGATGTTTCCGCATTATAGAGACACGGTCTTCATTCGGAAGTGAATTAACGATAATCTGCCCATTGTCTGATTCCACATATATGTCTTTTTGGCATTTAATCGGTGCACCGAAAAGCACAATGCCGGCTTGGGCGGTCTTTGATGCGTAGATAGTCTTAGGGCCTGTTGTGATAACCTGGTCTATATAAAAATCCTCTGCGACAACGGTGCGGATAATAGATGTATCATTGTATTTTTGCAGATATTTGTAGGCGTTATACCTGGCATCGAATTTATTTTCTCTGATAATTCTGCTCATCAGGGCGATTATATCGCTTTTACCGGCGTAATCACCTATGGCCTGGATAGCGGGGATTTGAAAGGCCGATGAGTTATCCTGTGCATATTCTCTTAGGATTTTCAACCCCTGGTCGTTGCCGATAGCGAGCAGGCATCTTGCGGCGCTGAACTTCGTCTGGTTATCGGCTGATTCTATAAGAGGCAAAAGTCCTGCAGCCGCATTTTTGCCGATGGCCTCAAGAGCGGTTTCGTATTTCTCCTTTTCTGTGCTTGTCCGCAGGCGTTCGATAAGAGAATTTATGTGTTCATTTTCGCTCGCGGCTGCGGTAGTGACGTAAAGCGATTTTACAAGTTCTACGAATCTTGTTTTTCTGTTTTTGAACTTATCCGGTACAGAGAGATAAATTATTTCAGCCGAAACGGCGGAAGCAACATCTCTTCCGAAACGCTGATTTATTCGATTTCTTATGTTCGCGGCGGTCTGAAAATCCGGCTTTAAAAGTGCCAGTGTAATCTGATAGTTCTGTATGCTTTTTCCGCCGCCGAGGACGAATCCGCTGCGTGGGTCGGGTTTGGTCTCGGCCAGATTGTCTATATAAACAGGTCCGGCAGCGAGAGCCAGAATCTTGGATGTTTCGATAGATTCATCGATGCGAGCAATCAATTTGAGTTCGGTGGTGTAAAGTCTGCCTCCGTTAAGCGAA
>JAHJUV010000108.1 GCA_018828825.1 Planctomycetota bacterium
AGCACTTATTATCATTAACCCATTTTTTGGCTTCGAGCAGGTCCAGCTTGCCGGCTTTTACCAGCCTGGCAAGATGCATATCAAAAGATATCATCCTCTCTTCCGGTCTATCCTTGGTCCTCGTCTGAAACTGGGTATAGAGTTGCTCTATCTTGCCGTTCCTTATGATATTCGCAGAGGCATAATTATTGTTAAGTATCTCCATACAGACAAGTCTGCCTGTGCCGTCTTTTTTGGGTATCAGCTTTTGGCAAATTACATATGCAAGTCCCAGCGAAAGCTGGTTGCTCACCTCATCCTGTCTTGTGGACGGAAAATAATCGAGAATTCTCGTTATAGTTCCTGTAACATCGCGGGTATGCAGCGTTGAAAAAACCAGATGTCCCGTCTCAGCGGCCATTAGCGTCATCGAAATTGTCTCGGCGTCTCTCATTTCACCAACAAAAATCACGTCCGGGTCCTCGCGAAGCATAGCCTTTAAGCCCGCTGAAAATGACGGCACATCCCTGCCCACCTCACGCTGCGAGATAACGGAACCTTTCTGCTTGAGAATGTATTCAATCGGGTCTTCGATGGAAATTATCCGGCAGGCCTTCGTCTGGCTTATTCTGTTCAAAAACGACGCTATCGTTGTCGATTTGCCCGCGCCTGTGATGCCCGTCAGCAGGACAAGGCCACTCTGGAGCTTGACAATATCTTTATAAACTTCATTTGGAAATCCAATTTCCTCGAGTTCCGGCACATCGCTTCCCAGCGCCCTGATGGCAGCGGCAGGCCCATCGTTGTCCATAAAAACGTTGATTCTGAACTGCAAATCTTCGTAGTGATAAGAGCAGTCCACATTGTTATTCGCTTTAAAATCCGCAAGATGTTTTTCGCCGAGCAATGGGAAAATCAGCGCCTCGGCGATTTGCTTTGTTACAATCTCGCCGCGAAGTTTCATAAGGTTTCCATCGAACCGATACGCCGGCTGAACCCCAACCTTTATATGCAGGTCGGAAACCCTCATAACGCCGTGCCTTTTGATATAGGCCAGCATATCCTCTATACTCCAGGCGCCGAATTCAGCGTTCTTATAAACCTTCGCCTTTACGGAATAGCTTTCAGTCATAACACGCCCTTTCAAAGCAGGGAGTTAATTTTAAGCCCTTGGACATTTAAAAGCAAATATAAAGACACCCAAGCCTGTCAGGACGGTCAAGGTCTGCACAAAAGCGGGAGTTTGAAACGATTTGTCCAAATGGCATAAAAATCGGCAAATTGATGGTCGAAGCACAAAAACTGCTGGCTTAAGAAAAATTATTGCTTGAAATCAGGATAGCATTATAGTTTGGTTCGGCAGACAATCTCTATTTCATCAAGTTTGTTTCGGACAATATCCCAGACAATTTTTAAATTTACGCCGAAATACTCATGAATAAGGATATTTCGCAATGCTACAATTTTATACCACTCTATTTCCGGCGATTTGTCTTTTACTTCGTCGGGTAAAATCCGTGCAGCTTCGCCAATAATTTCAAGATTGCGTATGACAGCATGCTGCGTTTTCTTATCGGCCTCAAAGGAAGCAAAAGTCATTCCGGCAGTATATTCTCTGATGCAATTTATTGCTTCCAAAATATCGTCTATATGCTGCTTATAATCCCTCGGCATAAATTACTTCCCGTTCAATGATAGGTTTGATTCGCGGCTTGATTGTGTCTGCCATTATAAGATCAATCGGACAGTTAAAAAGTTTTTCGAGATAAAACTTCAAATCCATATAATGGTCAAAAGTAGGCTCTGAAAAATCAACCAGAATATCAATATCGCTTTGTGCAGTTGCCTCATTGCGGGCTGCAGAGCCGAAGAGCCCTATCTTACAAACAGTGAAATCCCGTTTTAACTTAAGCGCCTTTCGGTTTAATTGAGATAATATTACTTCTTGTGCAGTCATATCCTGCCTTTTAATCAAAATTTTAGGTTATTATACCTAAATCGTATTGGTACTGTCCAGATTATTCTTATTGTCCAAAGGCGGCATTGAGCAGCTCGTCAAGTTCCGGGGCACGGCCCTCCCACGCCTTAAGAACCCGGCCGTTATCGATAACTAC
>JAHJUV010000109.1 GCA_018828825.1 Planctomycetota bacterium
AAGGATACCTCTAAAAATTCATTTTGGCGGCAGAGCGAATCTTTTTGTCGCCGGTCTGCGTTAGACAAAAGCCACTTTATCTATTGATAAAGCTGATTTGTCTTCCTTGCCGGCGAACAAAAATCTTCTACTTGCCGCTCAAAAGCAATTATTAGAGCTACCCTTAAAAATAAAAACTTAAAACTGTGGAATCCCGATAAATCGGGATGAATTTTTATAAAAAATCCGGCCGAAGGCCGTTCCTTAGTTTTTAGTTTTAAATTTCAAACTTTTAATTGTCAGCTTACCACGGCGAAAAAATAGTGGGAGCGAAATTGAGACTTCCGCCTAAGGCGGACAAGTTTTGCGGAGAAAGAAAAATGAAAATAATAAGAAGCAAACGTTATAAAGCTGCGGCGAAAGATTTGCCTGAGACGGCATTTAGCCTGGCGGAAGCGGTGAAGAAGGTTAAAAGCTTTAACCCGACCAAGTTCGACCAGAGCATCGAATTTGTGGTACAACTTGGAGTAGATCCCAAGCAGTCGGACCAGATAGTTCGGGGAGCCATATCCCTTCCTCACGGTATTGGCAAGAGCAAGAAAGTGGTAGCGTTCTGCGAAGATACCGATATTGAAGCGGCCAAAGCGGCAGGAGCAATCGAAGCCGGCAGCGACGATTTGATAAAGAAGATTACCGGGGGATGGCTGGATTTCGATGTTGCAATAGCATCGCCGAAGGTGATGGGCAAAGCCGGCAAACTCGGCAAAGTTCTGGGGCCGCAGGGCAAAATGCCATCGCCTAAAAACGGTACTGTTACGGCTGATATTATTACAGCGATAAAGGAATTTTCAGCAGGAAAAGTGGAGTTCAGGGCAGATACCGGCGGTAATGTTCATACAGTAGTAGGTAAATACAGCTTCGATGATGACAAGCTGATTGGTAATATTCGTGCATTTATGGAAACGATAAAGAGGGTAAAGCCGTCGAGCGCCAAAGGCACATATATAAAGAAGGCATCGCTTTCAGCGACGATGAGCCCCGGCGTTATGGTGGATGTATCGGAATTTTAACGTCCAACGTCGAACTTTGAACTTTGAAGTAAAGATTTAAAGAAGCAGGGAAGTAAAAGAAAAAACAGGACGGCTAAAGCTAATATTAAAATTTGAAATATAAAATAAGAATAAATAAAACCTAATATAAAAGGTGTTAAAATGAGTAAGAGCGTAAAACAACTGTTGGCCAAGGAACTTTCAGCCAAGTTCGACGGCGTTAAGGAATTTCTGGTAGTGGATATTACCGGCGTTGACGGGATAACAAACAATCTTCTTCGCTGCGAGCTTCGCGAGAAGGGGATAAAGCTTACGATGGTAAGAAACGCGATGATGCGTCAGGCGCTGAAGTCGCTGGAGAAGGACAACGCGGCGGAACTGTTCGCGACAGGCTGCTGTACGGTAGCGTGGGGCGCCGACAGCGTTATCGATGTTGCCAAGGAAATCGAAGCCCTTACCAAGCAAAAGCCGCTCAAATGTACAGGTGCGTATATTGACGGTACTGTTTTGAGCGCGGAAGCGGCACAGGGTCTTTCCAAGATGAAGAACAGAGTCGAGCTTGTTGGCGAGGTCGTTATGCTTGCGAAATCTCCGGCGAGAAGACTGTTATCGGCGATTGGATCGCCTGCGGGCATTATCGCGGGATGTATAAAGACGCTGGCGGAGAAAGAAGAAAAGGCAGCGGCGTAACGAATTTAAAATTTAATATTTAAAATATAAAATTTGCTTTTGCGGGTGCACCGCAAGGATTAAACGCGGCGGCGTAGCTGCGGCAGGCGCAAAGCGATAGAAGAACAGGAGTCATTAAAATGGCAGATGAAACAACAAAAGAGTTCAGTGCAGAAATCAAGAAGCTCGGCGACGAGATTGTCAAGTTGACACTGATGCAGGCAAAAGAACTTGGCGATTATCTTAAAGAAGTTCACGGTATCGAACCGGCAGCAGGCGGCGCGGTTATGATGGCAGGAGCAGGCGGCGGCGAGGCAGCAGCGGCAGAAGAACAGACAGCGTTCGATGTAATTCTGAAAGCGGCCGGCGACAAGAAAATCCAGGTTATCAAGGAAGTACGCGCACTGACAGGTCTTGGCCTGAAAGAGGCAAAGGACCTCGTAGAAGGCGCACCGAAAGCGGTTAAAGAAGGCGTGAGCAAAGATGATGCCGAGGCTGCAAGGAAACAGCTCGAATCAGCCGGAGCAGCAGTAGAAATAAAATAGCGTGAAGCGTATCCGCCGTCGCTGCGAGCTTCCGTCTTCGCTAAGAGCTACGAACGGACAGGATGGCGGACAAGTCTCGTGAAGCGTATTTCGTATTTCGCTTCACGCTTCACGAACGACGAGATACGGAAGGCGCAACCTTTAAATAAATGGGAGTGTGTAATGGGCAAGATAATTCGCGATTTTGGTAAGAGTTCGGACGCGATAGCAATTCCGGACCTTATCGAGGTTCAGCGGTCAAGTTATGAAAGATTTATACAGGCAGATTCTGCGACAGACCGCAGGAAGAATATCGGCCTGGAGGCTCTTTTTAGGGAGATTTTCCCGATAGAGAGCTATGACAAGACGATAAGTCTTGAATACCTGAGCTATGAGCTTGATAAACCCCGCTATACTCCCAACGAGTGCAGAGAGCTTCGCCTGACCTACGGATATCCGCTGAAGATACGGTGCCGAATGAAGCGCAAGGAAGCAGCGGACGTAGCTGAGCAGGTAGTATATCTTGCAGAAATACCCGTAATGATAGGCGGCGGCGAATTTATAATTAACGGAGCCGAGAGGGTTATCGTTAATCAGCTCCATCGTTCTCCGGGCGTTGATTTTCTAATCGAAAGCAAAGAGGGCGACAGAGTACTGCACGGCGGAAGGATTATTCCGGAACGCGGAAGCTGGATAGAGATATCTGTAACTCGCAAAGACGTTCTGATAGTGCGGATAGACCAGTCGAGCAAGATACCTGCGACGCTGTTTCTGCGTGCGATGAACAAAGATTACGGCAAGATTGAGTCGATTATACGGCTATTTCACGAGACCAAGACGGTGTCGGCCGATAAGCTTGACCCGCTGATGTGGTCTGTCGGGCCGGTAGTCGATACGGAATCCGGCGAGATTATCGTCGAGGCTGGAACTCAAATCGGCGACAGGATAGGGCAGATAGAAAGAAGCTCGATAAAGAAACTGGAAGTGATAGTGAAACTTGCCGACCCGCTGGTACTGAATACTCTGGCGGAAGATGACTGCGAAAGTCATGAAGAGGCGCTGCTTAAGCTTTACGCGAGGCTTCGGCCGGGCAATCCTCCTAATATAGAAAAGGCCAAGACGCTGTTTAACGAGAAATTTTACGACTGCGACCGTTATCGGCTCGGCAGGGTGGGCAGGTTCAGACTGAACCGCAAATTCAAACAGGAAATTGATGAAAACATTATGACACTCCGGCCGGAAGATTTTCTCAATACGATGAAATATATCATCGGCTTGCGAAACAGCCAGGGCGTTATTGACGATATCGACCATCTCGGCAACAGAAGGCTGAGAACGATAGACGAGCTTGCATCGGACGAGATACGCAAGGGGCTGTTGAAGCTCCGCAGGACGGTGCAGGAACGAATGAGTATGAAGGAGCCTTCGCAGATAGAGCGGATTGCCGACCTTGTGAACTCCAAGAGCGTATCGAGCAGTATCGACTACTTTTTCGGTCGCGGCGAGCTGAGCCAGGTAGTGGACCAAACAAATTCGCTGAGTCAGCTTACGCACGAAAGAAGACTGTCGGCATTAGGGCCGGGAGGCCTTAACCGTAAGCGCGCGGGATTCGAGGTTCGTGACGTTCATATAAGCCATTACGGGAGAATATGCCCGATTGAAACACCAGAAGGCACGAACATCGGCCTAATCGCGTCACTTGCGATATTCTCGAAGATTGACGAATACGGATTTTTGCTGACGCCTTACAGGAAAGCGGCTAAAGGCAAACTAACCGGCGAAGTCGCCTTCCTTAGAGCGGACGAGGAAATGGAAGTGACATTCGCACCGCCGGGCGCCATCAAGAGAGGCACCGACAAGCTGCAGGACGGCGTAGTTCTCGCAAGACAGTTCGGCGAACTGGCACAGGTTGATAGTAGAGAAGTGGAATATGTCGATATATCCAGCAAACAGATTATCGGCGTGTCGGCGGCGTTGATACCGTTCCTCGAACATGACGACGCCAACAGAGCGTTGATGGGTTCGAACATGATGCGTCAAGCGGTGCCATTGTTAAAGACCGAGGCACCCCTGGTAATGACGGGAATGGAAGAACATGTGGCTCAGAATTCGAGTATGGTTGTTCGAGCCTATAGTGCCGGTGCGGTGACGGCTATGGAAGCAAAGAAAATTGTCATCAACGATACGGATATATACGAGCTCGAGAAATTCATAGGGCTTAACGAAAGAACCTGTCTGAACCAGGAGCCGATAGTATCGGTTGGGCAAAAGGTAAAGAAGAACGAAATAATCGCTGACGGCGGCGGGACCAAAAAAGGCGTATTGTCGCTTGGAAAGAATGTGCTTGTGGCATTCATTCCGTTCGACGGATTTAATTTTGAGGATGCAATTCTAATAAGCGAGAAACTTGTGAGGGAAGACGCCTTTACGAGTATTCATATAGATGAGTTCAGCGTTGAAGTTCGCGAGACGAAACTCGGACGCGAGGAATTTACGCGTGATATACCGAATGTCGGCGAAAAGATGCTGAGGAATCTTGATGAAGACGGCATAATACGCGAAGGTACGCGAGTGGATGCGGGAGATGTTCTTGTTGGCAAGGTTTCTCCGAAGAGCAAGACGGAACTTACGCCGGAAGAAAAACTGCTTCATGCGATTTTCGGCAGGGCGGGCGAAGACGTTAAGAACGATTCGCTTGAGATGCCCAGCGGCTATAACGGTATCATAGTGAAGACGAGCCGATTTACCCGCAAAGGCGCCGGCAGCGACGAGATGAAAAAGGCGCATAAGCAGAAGATGAAAGAATACGACAACGAGATGAAGCAGCGTCAGTGCATAATCTTCAAGCAGATGATTGACGAAATTACAGCAAAGCTTGACGGGGTTACAATGGTTGACCCGACGACACGCCAGAAAGTCGGCGCCAGCGAAGATGCAGAAGTTATTTTCGAACAGATACAGAATTTCGATGCTGCGTGGGTAAAGCCGGCAAGTGTCCGGCCGCAGGCGCAGCAGATTATAGATAAATATATGCCGAAGATTGCCGAGCTCGCGGAAGAGGCAAAGACGAGACTTGAACGGATGAAGCACGGCGATGAGCTGCCGAGCGGTGTGCTTGAGATGGTGAAAGTTTATGTCGCCACCAAGAGGACGCTGAGCATCGGCGATAAGATGGCGGGGCGGCACGGAAATAAAGGCGTTATCGCAAGAATTATGCCGGAAGAAGATATGCCTTTCCTCGAAGACGGCACCCCGATAGATATATGTCTTAATCCGCTGGGCGTGCCAAGCAGAATGAATGTCGGCCAGATTCTCGAGACGCATCTGGGCTGGGCGGCGAAAGTGCTGGGCTTCGACGGCATAACGCCGGTTTTTGCAGGCGCGACCGAAGAAGAAATCAGGCAGCTTCTTGTCGAATCGAATGAACACATGCTTAAGAGAAAAAAAGAACTGGAAGACGGCAGGGAGTCACCGCCGGCCGATGAGATATTTGCACAAATCGGCGGCGATATGAAAGCAAGGCTTTATGACGGCAGAACCGGCGAGCCATTCGAGCAGACGGTAACGGTCGGATATATATATATGATGAAACTTCATCATCTTGTTGACGACAAGATTCACGCGCGTTCGACAGGGCCGTACAGCCTTATTACTCAGCAGCCGCTCGGCGGAAAAGCGAGAACCGGCGGACAGAGATTCGGCGAAATGGAAGTATGGGCGCTGGAAGCATACGGCGCGGCATATACACTGCAGGAACTGCTGACGGTTAAGAGCGACGATATCGAAGGCAGAACGAAGATTTACGAATCTATGGTCAAGGGCAAAAATACACTCGAGGCCGGAACGCCAATATCATTTGACGTGCTGTGCAGCGAAATTCGCGGACTGGGACTGAATATCCAGCTTGAGAAAAAACAATTAGGCGCGAAAAGACTGTAGCATTGTTGAAGAAATAAACGGTTTAAACCGAAAGTCAGGAGTAAGCTTAAATGGCTGAAAGTATTTATGACAAGATAAATGATTACGGTTCGGTAAAGATAAGTCTTGCCAGTCCGAATGATATCCGGAGTTGGTCGTTCGGCGAAGTGCGCAAGCCTGAGACGATAAACTATCGAACATATAGGCCGGAAAAAGACGGGCTTTTCTGCGAGAGAATTTTCGGACCGGAACGAGACTGGGAATGTTCGTGCGGAAAGTACAAAGGCACGAAATTCAAAGGCATTATCTGCGACCGATGCGGTGTGAAAGTGACGCACAGCCGGGTTCGCCGGAAACGTATGGGACATATAAACCTTGCGGCGCCAGTGGTGCATATATGGTTCTTCAAGGCGATGCCTTCAAGGCTCGGTTCGCTGTTGGCGATGAAGACGGTTGACCTTGAGAAGGTTGTATATTTCCAGGATTATATAGTTACCGACCCCGGGCAGAGCCCGCTGAAATTCAGACAGCTTCTGAATGAAGAAGAACACCGCGATGCACTGGCCAAGTACGGCAATTCCTTCAAGGCGACTATGGGAGCAGAAGCGATAAAAGACCTTCTTTTGGCTCTTGACCTTGACCAGTTGAGCGGAGACCTTAAGGCAGGCATAACCAAGACCAGCAGCAAACAGAAAATCAAAGACCTGAGCAAACGGCTGAAGACGGTAAACGCGGTAAGGCATAGTCCAAACAAGGCTGAATGGATGGTACTGGACGTTGTGCCGGTGATACCGCCAGATTTGCGGCCGCTGGTTATGCTGGAGAGCGGAAACTTCGCGACCAGCGATTTGAACGACCTTTACCGGAGAATTATAAACAGAAATAACCGTCTTAAAAAGCTGATGGACCTCAACGCTCCTGAAGTCATTATTCGCAACGAAAAGCGAATGCTTCAGCAGGCAGTAGATTCACTGTTCGACAACGGCAGATGCAGAAGGCCTGTGCTGGGCAGCAATAACAGGCCGCTGAAGAGTCTGACGGATATGATAAAAGGCAAACAGGGCAGATTCCGTGAAAACCTGCTCGGCAAACGCGTCGATTACTCGGCACGTTCAGTTATCGTCGTCGGGCCTCATCTTAGATTGCATCAGTGCGGTCTGCCGAAGAAAATCGCGCTCGAACTGTTCCAGCCGTTTATCATTCGTGAGCTGAAAGACAGAGGCTTCGCGGATACGATAAAAAGCGCAAAACGAATGCTCGAAAGACGCGATGAGCAGGTGTGGGATATTCTCGAAAAGGTAATTCATCAGCACCCAGTAATGCTCAACCGTGCACCAACACTGCATAGAATGGGTATCCAGGCATTCGAACCGGTGCTTGTAGAAGGCAACGCAATAATGCTTCATCCGCTGGTATGCAAAGGTTTTAACGCTGACTTTGACGGCGACCAGATGGCAGTTCATCTTCCGTTGAGCGTAGAGGCACAGGTCGAAGCACATACATTGGTGATGGCAACCAATAATATTTTCTCGCCGGCGAACGGTTCGCCAATGGTCGGGCCTTCGCAGGATATAGTGCTTGGTAATTACTATATAACGGTAGAAAAGAAAGACGAAAAAGGCGAAGGAATGGTTTTCGCCACTCAGGCTGAAGCGATAACCGCATACGAACTGGGCAAGGCAAGCATTCACGCAAGAGTCCAGGTAGGTATTAAAAAAGGCACAAAGGTTGTTACCGAAGAAGGTACCAAGGAAAGCACAGGCGTGATTTGGACTACGCCGGGCAGATGTATTTTCAATGAAATTCTGCCCCAAGAGCTGCCGTTCTACAATATTCTGATGGCTCAGAAGACGCTCAAGCGAGTTATTCACGACTGTTTTGCGATGGCTAACGGCAGAAAGAGTCTCGATCTTCTGGACGATTTGAAAGAGCTTGGTTTTAAATACGCGACACTGGCGGGATTAAGCATTGGCCTGATAGATTTGAGAGTGCCGCCTGAAAAGCAGGATATTATTGACCGTACACAGAAAATCATCGACCGCATTCATAAAAGTTTCAATGACGGTGTTCTAACCGAAGGCGAAAGATACAATCAGGTAATCGACGCCTGGACACACGCCCGTGTCGCCGTAACAAACGCGATGCTTCAGGGAATGAAGAACGATACACGGCAGGGCAGGGCTTACCTGAACCCGATTTACCTGATGAGCGATTCCGGCGCCAGAGGCAGCGTTGACCAGATTCAGCAGCTTGCGGGTATGCGAGCTTTGATGGCCAAGCCGAGCGGCGAGATTATCGAGACGCCGATTAAGTCGAACTTCCGTGAAGGGCTTAACGTTCTCGAATATTTCAGTTCTACACACGGAGCAAGAAAAGGTCTTGCCGATACGGCGTTGAAGACTGCAGATTCGGGTTATCTGACAAGAAAACTTGCCGATGTCGCGCAGAATGTAATTGTAAATGAAATTGACTGCGGCACACTGCAGGGCATAACGAAGACCGCGCTGTACAAAGGCGAAGAGGTTGAAGTGCCGTTGAGAGAATTGATTATCGGCAGGACGGCACGTGACAATATCCGCAATCCTATAACCGATGAAATGATTGTCCGTGAAAATGAAGTTATAACGTCGCAGGCGGCAGACAATATCGAATCGTTAGGTCTTGAATCGATTCGAGTCAGAAGCCCACTAACCTGCGACAGCGCTTTGGGGGTATGTGCAAAGTGCTATGGCTGGGATATGAGCACAAGCAGATTCGTGGAAGAAGGTATGGCGGTAGGTATTATCGCGGCCCAGTCGATTGGCGAGCCCGGCACCCAGCTTACAATGCGTACGTTCCATACCGGCGGTATCGCGTCGCGTACAATACTTGAAAGCGACCAGAAATCGCCGAGAGACGGCGTTATACAGTATCGCGATTTGAATGTAGTCCCTGTAAAACAGGAAGACGGCACGAAACAGTTTATCGCTTTGAAACGTAACGGCGAAATGGCGCTGGTTGACGATAAAGGCAGAGAATACGACAAATTCAAAGTACCTTACGGTGCAGTGATTCTTGCAAAAGACGGCGAACATATCAAAGCGAGAGCGAAACTGTTCGGCTGGGACCCGCACAGAGTACCGATACTTGCAGAAATCGGCGGTATAATCCGCTTTGTCGATATTGTCGAAGGCGAAACAATGCAGATCGAGGAAGAGCGCAAGGGTCTGAAAGGCAAGCCAGTAGTTATCGAGCATAAAGGCGATAAGCACCCACAGGTTATTATAGAAGATGAAAGCGGCAAGATACTCGATGTTCATTATCTGCCGGCAAAGGCAAGAATTGAAGTGATTGAAGGCCAGAAGGTTCAGGCCGGCGAGCTTCTTGCAAGACAGCCTCGCGGTCAGGCGGGAACGCAGGATATTACCGGCGGTTTGCCTCGTGTAACAGAAATTTTCGAGGCACGCAAACCGAAAGAGCCGGCAGCGATGGCGGAAATCAGCGGCCGTGTTGAACTCAAGAGCGACAAACGCCGCGGAAAAATGACTATTATTATCCGCAGCGAAAAGATGGAAAAAGAGCACCACGTTCCTCGCGATAGGCACCTGAATGTTCACACCGGAGACGTTGTAGAGGCCGGCGACCCGCTGACAGACGGACCTCTTGTTCCGCATGATATTCTGAGAATCAAGGGCGAAGAGGCGCTGCAGAAATATCTGCTTGCCGAGGTCCAGAATGTATATCGTTCGCAGAATGTAGTAATCAACGACAAGCATATCGAGGTAATCATCTCGCATATGCTGCAGAAAGTAGAGATAGAGACATTAGGCGACAGCAGTTTCCTGCCAGGCGATATCGTGTCGAAACAAAACTTCCGCAAATCCAACGAAGAGCTTGCGCAAAGTCTTAAGATTTCCGATGCCGGCGAGACAGACCTTGTAGTCGGGCAGGTTTATACCAAGGCGGAAATCGAAGAAGCCAATGAGAAAGTTGGAAAACTCGGCGGCGCTTCGGCTAAGGGCAAAAGACCGCGACCCGCAACGGCCAAAACGCTTCTTATGGGTATAACCAAGGCCTCGCTACAGTCTGAGAGCTTTATATCAGCGGCCAGTTTCCAGGAAACGACCAAAGTCTTGACTGAAGCGGCCCTGGGTGGTAGAGTAGATGAACTGCTCGGTTTGAAGGAAAACGTAATATTGGGACATCTGATTCCCGCAGGTACAGCATTCAAGCCGCATCTTGAAATGAGAGTCAAACATCTTGCCAAGGCACCGTTACCGAAGCAACTTGCGGAACTTAAGGAAAGCCACGATGTAGAAGAACAGGCCGAAGCCGCTGCAAGGGCAGCTTTGGGACTTTAAAAAACGTGAAGCGTATTTCGTTTTCGCTTCACGCTTCACGCTTCACGAAATACGAAATACGAAAGGTAAATAATGCCGACGATAAACCAATTAGTGAAAAAAGGAAGAGGCAAAAAAGGCAAAAAGCGTGTATCCGATATATCAGGTATGCCGCAGAAACGTGGAGTATGTCTGATAGTCAGGACACAGACGCCGAAGAAGCCCAACTCTGCTCTTCGAAAAATTGCACGTGTCAGACTGACCAACGGGAAAGAAGTGACGGCCTATATTCCCGGCATTGACCATAACCTGCAGGAACACAGTACGGTTCTTATCAGGGGCGGCAGGGTCAGGGATTTGCCGGGCGTAAGGTATCATATTGTCCGCGGCACACTCGATACGTCAGGTGTTGCAGGCCGTAAGCGCAGCAGAAGCAAATACGGCGCCAAAAAAACATAAACCGTTAAGCGTGAAGCGTATCTCGTGAAGCGTATTTTGTTCTCGCTTCTCGCTTCACGAAATACGAAATACGAAAGGGTAAAAATGGCAAAAAAGTTTACAGCTTCTGTAAAACAGTTAAAACCGGATGCGAGATACAGCAGCAAGCTGGTTCAGAAGTTCATTAACTCGATGATGTGGCAGGGCAAGAAATCCGTCGCTACCAAGATTTTTTACGATGCGATGGATATAGTCGCTAAAAGAGTCAAAGAGGTTGCCCCGCTCGAGGTTTTTGAAACTGCTATAAACAATATAAAACCGCATCTTGAAGTCCGCTCGAAGCGTGTCGGCGGTGCAAGCTACCAGGTTCCTATGCCTGTTAACCCGAGACGTCAGCAGTCCCTGGCATTCAGATGGATACTGGCATCTTCACGAGGCAAAAAAGGAAAGGCTATGTGTGAAAGACTTGCCTCGGAAGTTATCGACGCATACAACAAACAAGGCGGCGCAATGACTACACGCGAGAATATCCATAAGATGGCAGAAGCCAATAAGGCTTTCGCTCACTTCGCCTGGTAATAACAAGAATAATAATGCCCCCGTGCTTTCTTGCGAAAGCAAGAACGGGGGCATTTTTTTCGTTCAGAAAATTTTTAGACCGGATTTTACAGAGAAAATAAGATTTATATATGCCCGAATCATTAAAAAAAGTTCGCAATATCGGAATAATGGCTCACATTGACGCCGGCAAGACCACGCTGACCGAGCGCGTTCTCTTTTATACCGGCAAGACATACAAAATGGGCGAGGTGCACGACGGCACGGCCGTTATGGATTATATGGCCGAAGAACAGGAGCGAGGCATAACAATAACCTCGGCGGCCACCACCTGTCCGTGGAAAGAATGGGTTTTTAATCTTATCGATACGCCCGGCCACGTCGATTTCACCGCAGAAGTCGAACGTTCGCTTCGCGTTCTCGACGGCGCTATCGCCGTGTTCGACGCTTCCGAAGGCGTGCAGGCACAGAGCGAAACAGTCTGGCGGCAGGGGCAAAAATATAATCTGCCCGCAATCTGCTTTATTAACAAAATGGACAAAACAGGCGCAGACTTCGAGATGTCTGTCGAGAGCATTAAAGAAAAACTCATCGCACATCCGGTCTGTCTTCAGATTCCTATCGGGGCCGATACAACTTTCGAGGGACTTATCGACCTTGTTGAAATGAAAGCGGTTTATTACAAATCGCAGGAGCTTGGCGCAGCCTTCGAGGAACGCCAAATTCCCGGCGATTTAAAAGAACAGGCTGAAAAAGGCCGGCACGATATGCTCGAGATACTTGCTGAATTCGACGAAGAACTTATGGACAAATATGTGCATAACGAACCCGTCGATTCGGAGTTAATACATAGAGCCGCAAGAAAAGGCACACTTGCCGGAAAGGTTAATCCCGTTTTTCTCGGTTCTGCCCTGAAATATATCGGCGTGCAAAGACTTCTTGACGGTGTCGGCAAATATTTTCCATCGCCTCTTGACAGGCCTGATGTCATCGGCCACAAGCCGGGCGATACCGAGCACAAAATAAACCTTAAATGCGACCGGCACAAAAGTTTTGCGGCTCTGGCTTTCAAAATAATAAATGACAAGCACGGCGACCTCTATTTTCTGAGGGTTTATCAGGGGACGCTCAAAAGCGGTACAAGGGTTCTTAATGCGAATCGCGGCTGCAAAGAAAATATTACCCGTCTGTTTAAAATGCACGCCGGCAGCAGAGAAATCGTAGATTCCGTCCGCGCCGGCGATATTGTGGCCTGCATCGGTCTTCGGGATACGATTACCGGCGATACGGTCTGCGATACCAAGAGTCCGATAATTCTTGAGAATATAGATTTTCCTGAAGCGGTGATTAGTATGTCAATAGAGCCTAACAGCGCCGCAGACAGGGAAAAACTGGCCGGCGGCCTGGCAGTGCTTAGAAAGGAAGACCCGACTTTCCAGACAAAATATGACGCCGAAACCGGACAAACCATTATTAGCGGAATGGGAGAATTGCACCTGGAAGTATTGCAGCATCGGCTCATAAGGGATATGAAAATCAATGTCAAGGTCGGCAAACCAAAAGTGGCCTATAGAGAAGCCATTACGAAAAAAGTCGAGCAGCGTGGCAAATTTGTTCGTCAGACCGGCGGACATGGTCAATATGGCGATGTAGTTATTACCATGGAACCTCTGTTGGACGAGACCGGCAATTATCAAAAGCACGTAGAATTCGTGAACAAAATCATCGGCGGCTCGATTCCGAGAGAATATATTCCGGCCATCGAAAACGGCGTAAAAGAGGCCTGCACAAGCGGTGAGTTGGCGGGCTATACTGTTGTTGGCGCTAAGGTTACGTTAATAGACGGTTCTTTCCATACAGTCGATTCTTCCGAGCTTGCTTTCGAACAGGCGGCTGTGATTGCCGTTCGTGAGGCCATAAGAAAGGCGGGAAGCGTTCTGCTGGAGCCGATTATGAAACTGGAGGTTGTTATACCAGATTCCGATTACGGGCCGGTTCAGGGCAATATTATAAGCAAGCGGGGAATGATAACCGATTCGCGTATTCATGGGAAAATGAGGACTATTGACGCAAAAGTTCCGCTGGCTGAAATGTTCGGCTATTCGAGCGAATTGAGGGGCATAACCAGCGGACGGGGCAACTTCGTAATGGAGCCCTTGACATACGAAAAAGTGCCCGAACAAATTTCAGAAAAAATATTGGCAGGCTATTGACCTGATTAAATATATCTGGTATAAACCTTAATTCCGCAGCCGTAGCGAGCCCCTTCTGCTTCTTGTCGGCCCCCGCGTTTCACGCGAAGCGGGGCGGCGGGCGGAGCAAGAGAGGGGGCGTTTCGAGTTGGGCTGATAAACATATCAGAAGTGAACTACTGACGATTGAACGGCTATATAGCAGTTTAGTCGCAAAAATAGCAGACGACATTATTTGTCTTCTTTTTAGGTATTTTTGGCTGAAAAGTGTATTTTTTGGGAAAAATGTGCATTTTCAGTCCGAAATTTCGGGATTATTGTTGATTTTTAGATTTTTTAAGATTATCCTCCTACGTTTTCGCCTCTGGTGTGGTCAGCGGCGTTAAGTTTTGCAGTGATTGTGAGTTAAAGTGCTTTTAGCTTTTCTTTAGAGAGCTGATATGGCAGTTGAAACAGAAAGAATTCGAATAAGAATGGAAGCGTATGACCCGCGGGCTCTCGATACGTCTGCTCGTGAAATAGTTGAGCAGGCTCGCAGGACAAACGCAAGGGTTAGCGGTCCGATTCCGCTTCCGACACGGATAGAAAGATATACCGTTTTGAGAAGTCCGCACGTCGATAAGAAAAGCCGGGACCAGTTTGAGATGCGCACACATAAGCGGCTGATTGACATTTACGAGGCCAACGCAAGGACAGTAGAAGCTTTGAATCGTCTTGTTGTACCGGCCGGTGTGTTCGTGAAGATAAAGGCATAAATAAATAATATAAAAACGTAAAATGCAGAGTGTGTTTTACGTTTTTCTTTTTAGACAGCGGCAAAGAGGTTTGGAAAAACTATGATGCTTGTTGGTAAAAAAATTGGAATAACGCAGGTATATGACGATGCCGGCAAAATACTGCCTGCAACGGTAATACTGGCAGGACCTTGTACGGTTATGCAGGTAAAGACCGCAGAGACAGACGGCTATAATGCCGTGCAGATTGGCTTTGATGACGTTAAGGCCAGTAGGATTATAAAATCTGCGGAAGGGCACGCGAAAAAGGCCAATGCCGCTCCGAAAAAATTCGTTAGAGAGTTAAGGCTCGGCCAGACAGAATCGCCATATAAGATTGGCGATGTTGTAACGGTCGAGGCGTTCTCAGAGGTGAAATTTGTCGATATTACCGGCACAAGCAAGGGCAAAGGATTTGCCGGCGGTATGAAGCGGCATGGATTCGGCGGTTTCCCGGCAAGCCACGGCACCGAAAGAAAACATCGTGCTCCCGGTTCTATCGGCGGTCACACAGCCAACAGAGGCTGGGGCGGAAAGCCTGCAAAGGGCAAACGAATGGCAGGACATATGGGGAACGTTAAAATAACGGGCAAAAATCACGCACTTATAAGCGTTGACGTTGAGAAAAATTTAATCGTTGTCAAAGGTTCCGTACCGGGACCGGCCGGCGGATATGTGATAGTAAAACAAAGCAAGGGAAAGAAATAAATTTTTAAGTTATATATATGATTAACGTACCAGTACATAACGGAAAAGGCGAGGAGGTTGAAAGCCTGAAAGTTGATGAGGCGATTTTCGGCGGGCGCATCAGGTATGCCCTGCTTAAACAGGCAATTGTGATGTATCACGCCAATAAGCGAATCGGGACCGCAGCGACGAAGAGCAGAGCTATGGTTAAAGGCTCGACGAGAAAGATTTATCGCCAAAAAGGCACCGGTAACGCCCGTGCAGGCGCTGTCAGAACCGGCGTTCGCAGAGGCGGCGGTGTGATATTTGCCAAGGTTGCCAGAGACTTCGGGAAAGATATGCCGAGGAAGCAGAGGCAACTGGCAAGAGATTCTGCAATACTTGCCAAGCTTCAGGTTGGCAATATTGTTGTTATCGATGAGCTGAAGTTCGAGGGGCCGAAGACAAAAGATTTTGTGAAGGTATTAGGAAATCTGAAAATCGACAGGAGCTGCCTGGTAACAGTCGGTCAGCCTGACGAGAATATTTATAAATCGGCAAGAAACGTCCCCGGCGTCGCAGTGATAAAGGTAGCGGACCTTAACGCAGGCGATATATGCAACAGGCAGAAGATGCTGTTTACAAAAGAAGCGTTTATGGCGCTGATTGAAAAAGGCAAGAAAAGCAACTAATGCTTTTAACGGATAGGTAAAATGGACGACCATGAAATAGTAGTAAGACCGATTATAACCGAGCAGAGTACGCATTTTGCGAATGTCAAGAATGCATACTCTTTCGAGGTTAATTCCAAGGCCAACAAGGCGCAGGTAAAACAGGCCATAGAACGGTTATACGAAGTTAAAGTAAAAGATGTCCGTACAGCCAACTACAAAGGCAAGACTCGGCGCAAAGGCAGATTTATAGGCCGCAAGTCCGATTGGAAAAAAGCAGTTGTTGTGCTGGACGAGCAATATCATATAGATTTATTCTGATGAAGTCAGGCGGATAAATTATGGGTATAAGAATATACAGACCTACATCAAACGGACGGCGAAACTCGTCGGTGAACGATTATGCCGAGCTGACGGTCGATCGTCCGCAGAAGAGTCTGTGCGTAAGGATAAAAAAGGCCGGCGGCAAGAATAACCAGGGTGTAACAACCTGTCGTTTCCGCGGCGGCGGCGCAAGAAGGATTTACAGAATTATCGATTTCAAGCGCAACAAGGACGATATGGTTGCAACAGTAGAAACAGTAGAATATGACCCGAACAGGAACTGCTTTATTTCTCTTGTAAGTTATACAGATGGTGAAAAAAGATATATTCTTGCTCCGCAGGGACTGACGGTCGGTCAGAAGATAGAAAGCGGCCAGTTGGTCGAGCCACAGGTCGGCAACACAATGCCGCTTGGTTCGATTCCGGTCGGAGTGGAAATCCATAATATAGAAATGAGAGCCGGCCAGGGCGGTAAACTCGTAAGAGGAGCCGGCCTTTCGGCAAGGCTTATGGCCAGAGAAGGCGAATGGGCTACAGTAATTCTGCCAAGCGGCGAAATGAGAATGCTGCGGGTAGAATGCCGGGCGACAATCGGCACGCTGAGTAATCCTGATTATCAGAATATCAGGGTTGGCAAAGCCGGCAGATGGCGCCACCAGGGCAGAAGGCCGCATGTACGCGGAAAAGCCCAGAACCCGGTCGCTCATCCGATGGGCGGCGGCGAAGGCAGAGCCAACGGCGGAAGACATCCATGCTCGCCGACAGGTGTTCTTGCTAAAGGCGGCAAGACCAGAAATCCGCGTAAGGTGAGCAGCAGGAAAATTATACTCAGAAGAAAAACTAATCGCGGTGAACAGTTAGTATTGTAAATAAATGAAGGTGATTTGAGGCAATAATGGGACGATCGCTTAAAAAAGGACCATATGTAGAGCCGAAGCTTGTGCAGAAGGTTTTAAGACAGAACCAAATGGGCAGTAAAGAGCCCATTAAGACATGGTCAAGGCGAAGTACAATCGTTCCGGAGTTTGTGGGAATGACTTTTCTTGTGCATAACGGCAAGATGTTCCATAAAGTTTTTATTACGGAAGAGATGGTCGGGCACAAGCTGGGTGAATTTTCGATAACCCGTATGTTCAAAGGACATTCGGGCGGTAAAGGGTCAGCTAAAGATTAGGATAAAGTAATGTTAAGCACAAAGAAGCTTGATAATCTTATTAAGAAAACAGGCATAGGCATAGCAGAACTGGCCGAAAAGATGGTTCGGTCCGGGATGGATAAAAAACAGGCGGCAAAGGCGCTGAAGAACTGGCGCAAGGGACTGCTCAAGCCTATTCCGAGAAAAGCGGATGTTGAATCACTGGCAGGGGCGCTCGGCGTCGAGGCAGTAAAGATATCCGAATGGCGTTCATCTGTAAAATATGCGCCGACCTCGTCGAGAAAAGCTGGACTTGTTACGAAGTTGATAGCGGGCAGAGATGCACAGGAAGCACTTGACCTGCTTAAGTTTACTCATAAAAGAGCGGCATCGATGATTGAGAAAGCACTGAAAAGTGCAGTGGCCAGCGCCGATGAAGATGCAGCAGATGTTGAAAATCTGTATATAAGCCAGGCCCGTGTTGACGGCGCAGGACTGAGAATGGGTACCAAGAGATGGATAGCCAAAGATAGAGGCAGGGCGCATCGAATCAGGAAAATGGCGAGTCACATACGTATAACTGTGACTGAAATATAAACCCCCACACCAATGTATAGGTGTAAGGGTAAAAATGTATTATTAAAAGTGAAAAGATGAAAATAAGAACTATGTTTAAAATACGATTTATATTGGTGTGGGGGTAAATATGGGTCAAAAGGTACAACCGATAGGTTTTAGGACCGGCATAAGACTGCCGTGGCAGAGCACCTGGTTTGCGCTTAAGGCTACCTATGGTCAGATGCTTGTCGAAGATCATCGGATTCGCGTATATGTTGACAAGAAGTTCAATAAACAGCCGCCTTTCGCAGCAGTATCGAAAGTTGAGATAGCGAGAACCCGTAACGAAGTGAAAGTTACGCTTCATACGGCCCGGCCGGGAATGGTAATAGGGCCTCGTGGGGCTGAGGTTGATAAGCTCCGGCAGGACCTTGAAACACTGATTGACAAGCAGGTTGTAGTCAATGTTATAGAGATAAAAGAGCCCGCACTTGACGCAAGACTGGTTGGCGAAGCGATAGCGGAGCAGATGAAAAAAAGGGTTGCTTTCCGCAGGGCGATGAAACAGCAATGTGAATTTGCTATGCAGGCCGGCGCCAAGGGAGTGAAAGTTATCTGCTCGGGCAGACTTGGCGGCGCAGAAATGGCCCGCAGGGAAACTCAGATGCAAGGCAGCATTCCGCTGCATACGATAGATGCCGATGTTGATTATGCGGCAGTCGATGCGAGAACGACATACGGCATTATCGGGATTAAGGTATGGATTTATAAGGGCAAATACGGCACCCGGCTCGAACCGGACCCAAACGTTAAAAGGACCCTTCGCCGACCGAGGTCGGCAAGAAGGACGCCGAGGGCCGCCGCTGAAGCGCCATTGAAAGAATCTGCGGCCGATTCGAAACCGAAGCAGGCTCCGAAAACCGGTTCTGCAGCGACACCAGAGAAAAAAACTGAAGCGTAATAAGATATAGAGTAAGGAAATATCAATGGCACTAATGCCGAAAAGAGTTAAATACCGTAAAAGCCAGCGCGGCAAAATGAAAGGCAACGCGACAAGGACGAACTATGTTGCTTTCGGCGAATACGGACTGCAGGCTTTGGAGACCAGTTGGATAACCGGAAGACAGATAGAGGCGGGCAGAGTGGCTGCGACGCACTTTCTGCACAGGTCCGGGAAGGTTTATATCAGAATATTTCCGAATAAGTCCATAACCAAGAAACCGCTGGAAACAAGAATGGGAAAAGGCAAAGCGGAAGTCGAACAATGGGTTGCCTGTGTAAAGCCGGGCACGGTTATGTTTGAAATCGGCGGCATTGGCGAAGATGTTGCGAAACGTGCCCTGGCAAGGGTTGCACATAAAATGCCGATTAAGTGCAGATTAATTACCAAGAGGCATTCAGTTTAAGGTGTTACGATGAAGGTGTCTGAAATACGCGAAATGAGACCGGACGAAAGACAGAGCGAGTTGGAAAAGCTCAAAAAAGCTCTGTTCAATCTCCGGACAAGGGCTGAGACAGAAAAGCTCGAAAATACACAGTTATTAAAGAATATGAAGCGTGATATTGCCAGGTTTAAAACAATTATTAGGCAAGGCCAGTTGAAGGGCTAATATAAATGGAAGGTCAAAGAAAACCAAGAAGAATAGTTCGCGGAGTAGTTATTAGCCGTAGCGGTGATAAAAGCATCAGGATTGAGATGAAGTATAAGATAAAGCATCCTGTTTACGGGAAGTTTGTCAGAAGAAGTACTAAACTTGGTGTTCACGACGAAAAGAATCAGGCCGGTATCGGCGATGTGGTCGAAGTAACCGAGTGCAGACCGATGAGCAAAAGCAAAAGCTGGCGTCTGGTTCAGATAGTGCAAAAGGCACAAGTGTAAATTGAAGTTTTTCGATATTAAAGGATAGAGCGTTGATTCAACAGGAAACTATGGTTGATATTGCTGATAACTCAGGCGCTAAGCGTGCCCAGTGCATAAGGGTGCTTGGCCGCGGTTCTTCTGGTACCGGCAAAAAAACACGACACACCGCATCTATAGGGGATGTTATCTGTGTAGCAATAAAGAAGTCTCTTCCTACTTGTCAGCTTGACAAGAAAAAGGTTCACAAATGCGTGATAATTCGTACGAAAAGGGCTATTCGCAGGCCCGACGGCAGTTATGTGAGATTTGACAGCAATGCGGCTGTGATTATAGATGCCGACGGTAATCCGATAGGAACAAGAATATTCGGCGCCGTAGCAAGAGAATTGAGAGAAAAGAATTTTATGAAGATTGTTTCTCTCGCGAGCGAGGTTGTCTAAATGGCAAAGCATATTAAAAAAGGTGATATGGTGGAAGTTATTGCCGGGGCTCATAAGGGAACGACCGGCAAGGTTATGAGAGTTATACTTTCGAAGAACAGGGTTATTGTCGAGGGTGTCAACAGGCGATACAAACATGTGAAACCTTCACAGAAAAATCCGCAGGGAGGCAGGATTCAGATTGAGCAATCTGTGAATATGAGCAATGTTCTTCCGCTGAATCCGAAAAGTTCGAGCGGTACGAGAGTAAGATTTACGACTGACGGCAAGGGCGTCAAAAAGAGAGTTGCTGTTGATGGCGCTGAAATTGGTATTTTGAGAAAGGCCAAATAAGTTATGAGTTACGAGTGTTGAGTTTTTAGTTGAAAAATTGATTTAAAGCAGTTCCGAAACTCAAAACTTAAAACTAAGAACTTAAAACTAAAAGATTTGCATATGGCAAGGTTAAGAGATTTATATAAATCGAAAGTAGTACCGGCACTGCGGGAAAAATATAACTACAGGAGTCCTATGGCTGTGCCGAGGGTGCAAAAGGTTGTTATCGCGATGGGCATAGGCAGGGCGACGCAGGATAAGAAGTTTCTTGAGACCGCTTTGCAGGATTTGACGCTGATTGCCGGCCAAAAGCCCCTTATTTGCAAGGCCAAAAAGAGCGTTTCAAATTTTAAGGTAAGAGAAGGCGAGCAAACGGGACTGAAAGTTACGCTTCGCGGTCAGCGGATGTATGAATTTATGGACAGACTGATTAATCTTGCGATACCGAGAGTAAAGGACTTTCGCGGGCTTAATCCGAATAGTTTTGACGGTCGCGGCAATTATTCGATGGGTATGAGCGAACAGACCGTATTTCCTGAAATTGACTCGGCGAAGATGGAGAATGTTCAGGGAATGGATATTACGTTTGTAACAACGGCCAGAACAAACGATGAAGCGAAAGAAATGTTGAAACTGTTTGGGATGCCATTCAGGGAGAGTAATTAATGTCGACAAAAGCTCTTGTAAATAAAAGTAATAAGAAGCCGAAGTTTAGCACGAGGGCTTATACTCGCTGTCAGATTTGCGGCAGAGCCAGGGCGGTTTACAGGAAATTCAAAATTTGCAGAATGTGTCTTAGAAAACTTGCCTTAGAAGGCAAAATACCGGGTCTTAAAAAGGCAAGCTGGTAGATAAGTGAACAGGTTAATAAACGAAATTCAGGTTTGATATAGGATTTGTCAAATGCACAGCGATCCAATAGCTGACATGCTTACGAGAATAAGAAACGCCGCCAAGGCCGGGCAGAGCCGGGTTATGATCAAAGCGTCAAAAATATGCCGGGGCGTCGCCCAGGTGCTGCAACAGGAAGGCTATATAATCGGCTTTGACAAGATTGACGATGCCTGCAAGCAGGGTCTTTTGCGGGTAGAACTTAAATATGCGTTAGACGGAACACCTGCGATAATTGAAATCAAGAGAATAAGCAAAACAGGCAGAAGGGTTTACAGTCCAGTAGATAAAGTGCCTTATGTTATGAATGGTATGGGTATAGCGATTGTATCGACGAATAAGGGAATTATGACTGACAGCCAATGCCGTAAGGAAAACGTCAGCGGCGAAATACTTTGTACGGTGAGTTAATGAGCAGAATAGGCAAAAAACCAGTTATTATACCATCCGGAGTAAAGATTGAATTGGCCGGACAAACCGTTAAGGTCAGCGGTCCCAAGGGCAGTCTTGAAATAAAGCGTTATCCGGCGATTAATGTTAAGCTCGATGACAGCGGCAAAAAAATTATAGTGGAAAATTCCAAGCCTGACGGCCGCAGCGAAAGAGCAATGTATGGTACGACCAGGGCGCTGCTGAACAATATGGTAAAAGGCGTCAGCAAGGGATTCGAAAGAAAAATGGAAATATACGGAACAGGCTACAATGTAAAAGAACAAAACGGCAAACTGGTTCTGACGCTTGGTTTTGCACATCCTGCTGAGGTAAAGATACCCAAGACAGTCAAGGTGTTGATAGAAATACCAGCGACAAAGGGTAATGATACGCCGGCGAAATTTACAATTACCGGTTATGACAAGCAGGAACTCGGGCAGTTTGCGGCCGAGGTCAGAAAAGTGAAGCCGCCTGAACCTTATCAGGGCAAAGGAATACGTTACGCCGATGAGCATGTTCGCAGGAAAGCAGGCAAGGCTTTCGCCAGCGGCGCAGCATAATAGTCTGGTTCCGGTTTTTTAGAGAATTATTTATGCAGATTGACAGAATAAAAAAGGCAAGAATTAGAAGGAAACTTCGGGTTCATAAGAAAGTACTCGGGACGCAGGACAGGCCTCGTTTGAGCATCTTTCGCTCGAATCGGCATATTTATGCCCAGATAATAGATGATGTGGCGGCTGTTACGCTTGCCTCTGCAGGCACCAGGAGCGGAGCAGTCCAGGACAGCCTGAAAAAGACAGGCAATATCGAAGCGGCAAAAGTTGTCGGCGCTGAAATTGCGAAGCAGGCAATGCAGGTCGGAATCAAATGCGTGAAGTTTGACAGGAATCGGTATCGTTATCACGGCAGAGTCAAGGCGCTTGCCGAAGCGGCCAGAGAAGCAGGGCTTGTTTTTTAACGAGTACCGTTTCTAAAATGAAAGGTTTACTTATGTCCGCGAAAGCGGGAAATAATTGAAAATAAAAGATTTATATAAAAATTCAGTTATTATTATTTTTTTAGAAACGGCACGAGCAGAATTTGGAGATATCGAATTGGCAGAAGAGTCAAGAATAATTAGCGGTCAGGACAGTGCTCTTGAAGAGACGGTAGTAAAAGTTTTCCGTTGCTCCAAGGTTGTCAAGGGCGGAAGACGGTTCAGCTTTGCGGCTATGGTTGCTGTCGGCGACCGTGCCGGGAAAGTTGGAATTGGATACGGTAAGGCGAAAGAAGTACCTATGGCTGTAAACAAAGCGATAAAAGATGCTCGCAAGAGTTTATATAAGATATCGCTGAACGGCCAGACTATACCGCATCAGAGCACGGGTAAATTCGGCGCAACAAAGATAGTATTAATACCCGCAAGCCCGGGAACGGGAGTTATAGCCGGCTCTAGTGCAAGAGCGGTTCTGGAGCTTGTCGGAGTTCACGATGTGCTGACGAAAGTTTACGGCAGTACGACTACAAAAAATGTTGTTAAAGCGACAATGAACGGTTTGTTAAAACTTCGCGACCCGCAGTCGATAGGACAGATTCGCGGCGTTGCTGTAGAACCGGTGAAAAGGTGGTGATGGAGTTATGCTAAGTCATGAAATAACTTCAATAGCAGGCGGACATAAAAAACGCAAAAGAATCGCGCGAGGCATCGGCTCAGGTCACGGCAAGACCAGCGGCAGAGGCCATAAGGGAAGTTTGAGCAGGGCTGGTGCCGGCGGAAAGCTCGGCTATGAAGGCGGCTCAATGCCTCTGTTCAGAAGGCTTCCGAAACGCGGTTTCAGCAATTACAATTTTGCCTGCAGATATGAAATAATAAATGTATCGCAGCTCGACAGATTCGATAACGGTGCTGTAATCGATGTTAAATCGCTTTTCGATGCAGGACTTGTCAACAGTATCAGGAGCAAAATTAAAGTTCTTGGCGATGGTGAGCTTACCAAAAAACTGCAGGTAAGCGCTCATAAATACAGCAAGGCCGCTCACGGAAAAATATTGAGTTGCGGCGGAGAAGCCAAAATTGTGGCATAAGAAATTGACAAGGAAGACAAATGTTTAGTGCAGCTGCAAGTATATTTAAGATTCCTGATTTGCGGAACAAGGTGCTATTTACGATAGCGCTGCTGATAATTTACCGCATTGGGTTTCATATTCCTGTGCCGGGCATAGACGTACAGCGAATGACAGGCGCCACTCAGCGGCAGGACCAGGACAGTCCTGTCGGCAGGGCATTGGAACACCTGCAGATGCTTAGCGGCGGCCAATTCGGAAAAAGCTGTCTGTTCGGGCTCGGTATTATGCCCTATATAACCAGTTCTATTATACTAATGCTGCTCGGCGAAGTTCTGCCCTCTCTTAAGAAACTAAAAGAAGAGGGGCAGACAGGCTATAAGAAAATACAGGAATATACGCGCTATTTAACCGTGCCGATATGCCTGATTCAATCGATGATGTTCGTGAAAATGATGAAGCCTTACGCATATCCCGGACTTGAAGCGGCATCGGTTATTTTTGGCGTTGTCGGTATGACTGCCGGGACGATATTTTTGATGTGGCTCGGTGAGCAGATTGACGAATACGGTATCGGAAACGGTATAAGCCTTTTAATTATGGCAGGTATCGTTTCCCGGATGCCCGGTACGATAGCCAGGGTATGGCAGAGTACGTCATTTACCGTAGGCGCCGGGACGGCGGCAGGAACATACGGGCCCGGAAAGATAATGTTTTTGATGATAGCTTTTGTGTTTGTTGTCGCAGGAGCGATACTGATAACACAGGGCCAAAGGCGAATACCGGTACAGCAGGCCAAACAGATGCGCGGTATGCGGATGTACGGCGGACAGAGGCATTATCTGCCGTTGAGAATAAATCACGGCGGCGTTATGCCGATAATTTTCGCTTCGAGTCTTATGCAGTTTCCGCCGATACTTTTCGCTCAGCTTTTGAGTATTCCAAAGTTCAGCAACTCGGCGGTATTGGGAAATATAGCTATGTCGCTTCGTCCAGGAGCGTATATATATAACGTTTTGTATATTGTACTGATAGTTCTGTTTTCGTATTTCTGGACGACGGTTCAGTTCCAGCCTAAGGAAATGGCCAAGAACCTCCGCAATTCCGGCAGTTTTATACCGGGTCTTCGTCCCGGACACAGAACAGCCGAGTATCTTGAAACGGTAATGGCGAGAATTACATTTTACGGAGCGGCTTTTCTGGCGATTATAGCGGTTGTGCCGACTGTTATCTCTCAGTTGCCGGGACTGGATATCGATTGGCAGGTTGCATCTTTCTTCGGCGGTACTGGTTTGCTGATTGTCGTAAGCGTATCGCTGGATTTGGTACAGAGAGTAGAAGCTAATCTGCTAATGCGAAATTACGAAGGTTTCAGTTCGACCGGAAGAATAAAAGGAGCTCGCGGATGGTAATCGTATTGCTTGGTCCGCCGGGAGCCGGAAAAGGCACGCAGTGCAAGCGGATTGTAGAAAAATATAAGCTGGTCCATTTGTCCAGCGGCGATATTTTAAGAAGTCATCGTGCCAATGGGACGGAGCTTGGCAAAAAGGCCGCGGAGTTTATGGATTCAGGCAAACTTGTGCCGGACCAGTTGATAATAGAAATGATGGCCGGTGCGATAGAATCGGCACAGGGCAATTGTGTGCTGGACGGTTTTCCCCGCACAGTAGTGCAGGCGGCAGAGCTTGACAAGGAACTGTTGCGAAAAGGGCAGAAAATTGATGCTATTGTCAATCTCGTTATTGACGACAATGTTATAGAAAAAAGATTAACCGGCAGGCGGAGTTGTCCGGCCTGCGGCGCTGTTTATCATATAGATACTTTAAAACCAAAGGCTGAAAGCTTTTGCGACAAGTGCCCGAAACAGGAGCTTGTCCAGCGGACCGATGATAAGCCGGAAGTTGTGAAACAGAGACTTCAAACTTATCATCATCAGACCGCTGCGGTAGTGGGTTACTACGCCGAAAAAGGCCGGCAGGTTTTGGATATTGACGCCGAGAAATCTGTCGATGAGGTAACAAAACTGGTGATAGAGAAACTTGACAGTCTTGCGGCGGTTTGACAAAATAAAATGGCGATAACATTAAGAAGTCGCAGAGAAGTGGAGTTGATGAAAAAAGCCGGCGGGGTTGTCGCCGATGTTCTTTTAAAACTGAAAGAGTCCGCGGTAGCAGGAATAAGCACTGCTGAACTGAATCGTATAGCCGAAGATGTGACAAAACAGGCTGGCGCCATAGCTCTTTTTAAGGGTATTCAAAACCCGTATGGCTACAAGGCCTTTCCGGCTGCGATATGTACTTCGATAAACGAACAGGTGGTGCACGGAATACCGTCGGACAAGGTAATACTGCAGGAAGGTGATATTCTCAGCGTCGATTTCGGTGTAAAGCTGTTGGGCTATTGCGGTGATGCGGCTGTAACGCTTGCGATAGGAGCTATCGACGAGCAGAAGCAGCGGCTTATGTATGTTACTGCCCGAATGCTCGATACGGCGATAGAGCACAGCAGGGCAGGTGAAAAATGGAGCCGAGTAGCCGGGCTGATGCAGAAAGTTGCGGAATCGGCAGGTTTTTCAGTTGTTACCGATTTTGTCGGCCATGGGATAGGTACCCAGATGCACGAAGACCCGAAAGTTCCGAATTATGTGAGCCGGGAACTTTTGCATAACGACATTTTACTGCAGGAAGGAATGATACTTGCCGTCGAGCCTATGGTAAATATGGGCGCGAGCGAAGTGGTAACTTTAAAGGACGGCTGGACAGTTGCCGCAAAGGACGGCAGACCGTCGGCTCATTTTGAGCATACGATAGCGATAACGAAAAACGGCTGTGAGGTGCTGACAGTAAAATAAACAGCACTTGTGGTTATATGTCAAAAAAGGATGCAATAATAGTTGAGGGCAAAATTCTCGAGGCCCTGCCGAATGCAATGTTCAGAGTTGAACTGCAGAACGGGCATGCGATTATGGCGCACGTGTCCGGGAAGATGCGAATGCATTTTATAAGGATACTTGCAGGCGACACGGTTACGGTTGAGATGTCGCCTTACGATTTGACGAAAGGAAGGATAATCCTGCGGCATTAGCGGGACAAGGTGATTTATGAAAGTAAGAAGTTCAGTAAAAAGAATATGCGAAAATTGTAAACTTATTCGTCGCAAGGGCGTCGTACGGGTAATTTGCTCGGCGAACCCTCGCCATAAACAAAGACAAGGCTGATTTTTATCGGAGAATAAATATGCCGCGTATAGTTGGTGTTGATATACCGAATGACAAAGCGATAGCGATTTCGCTGACCTATATTCATGGTATTGGGAAATATATAGCAGAAAAAATACTCGATGAAATCGGTATAAAGTTCGATGTTCGTGCGAACAAGCTTACCGAAGATGAAATAAGCAAAATCGCGCAGATTATCGACCGTGATTACAGGGTTGAAGGCCAGCTTAGAAGGCAGGTTTCGCAGGATATCGCAAGACTGAAGGACATAGGCTGCTATCGCGGGCTGAGGCACCGTAAAGGACTGCCCGTAAGAGGTCAGCAGACTCAGAGCAACGCCCGTACAAGAAAAGGCAAGAGAAAGACAGTTGCCGGCAAGAAAGGCGTAAAAGAAATACGTTCATAATATTTGAGGTATTTATACTAAATGGCTAAGGGAAAAATAAGAAAGAACGTTTCAAGGGCGATTGTTCATATTAGATCGACCTTTAACAACACGATGATAACTATAACCGATACAGATGGTGATACTGTCTGCCGGGATTCGGCAGGTACGGTAGGTTTTAAAGGTTCACGTAAGAGTACGCCTTTCGCCGCACAAAGGGCAGCGGAAAAATGTGCAAACGCGGCCAAGCGTTCCGGCGTTCGTGAAGTTGAAGTAAGAGTTAAAGGCCCCGGTTCAGGCCGGGAATCGGCGATATCGGCCCTGCAGGCGGCAGGACTGAGAATATCGTCGATTGAAGATGTTACGCCTATACCTCATAACGGCTGTCGTCCGCCGAAAAGAAGAAGAGTTTAATGCTTAATAAATTTTGGAGCAGATAGAAATATGGGTCGTTATCTTGATTCATCCTGTAAGTTATGCCGTCGTGAAGGCATGAAATTGATGCTTAAGGGTATTCGCTGTGAGACGGGCAAATGCCCGATTGAGAAGCGTCAGAAAAATGTCGCACCCGGTATGCACGGCTGGCGCCGCGGCAGAGGAAGCGATTATGGTATTCGTCTCCGCGAAAAGCAAAAAGTTAAACGGTATTATGGGCTTGGTGAAACGCAGTTTATGCGGTACATCGAAAAAGCTGAACATACTATAGGCAATACCGGAGAGGTTTTGCTTGGTATGCTCGAGAGACGGCTCGATAATGTTGTTTATAAACTTAATTTTGCGCCTTCGAGGAAATCCGCGAGACAGTTGATTGCTCATGGACACATCCGTGTTAACGGAAGGAAGGTCGATATTGCCGATTTCTCCGTGAGGATAGGCGATAAGATAACTATCAAGACCTCGGAAAAGAGCAAAAAGAGAATAAGAACACAGCTGGACACGAATCCGAATTATTCCGCACAGGGCTGGCTGCAGCTCGATATCAAAGGACCTTCAGCCACGATTGTTGCAATGCCTTCAAGGCAGGATGTGCAGCTCCCGATAGAGGAACAGCTCGTGATAGAGTTCTGTTCAAGATAGCTTTTGTTTTTATAAAACTGAAGATAACCGGGCAGGTAACAGATAGCGTTTTTTAAAGTACAGGCCCCTGTCAAGAACGCTGAGAACATCTGCCAATTTTAATGGAGGCCAAAAAATGAGAATAACCTGGAGAGGAATGGAACTTCCGACACGCGTTGAAATGGACAAACAGATTTCAACGAGCAATTACGGACTTTTCCGCATTGAGCCTTTTGAGCACGGATTTGGTACGACGATTGGCAACAGCCTAAGGCGGGTTCTGCTTTCTTCGCTTGAAGGAGCGGCAGTAACCAGCGTAAAAATTGCAGGCGCAGACCATGAGTTTGCTTCGCTGCGGGGCATTAAGGAGGATGTAACTGAAATCATCCTTAATGTTAAAAATCTTATTATCAATAAGACCAGCCCCGAACCGAAGGTTGTAAAATTGACGGCTGATAAAGCCGGCGCTGCAACTGCGGGGCAGATTCAGTGCGACCCTACTGTTGAGATGGTAAACAAGGACCACGTAATCGCGACGTTGACCGAGAATGTGAAATTCTCGATGGAAATGACGATAGAGACCGGCCGCGGCTATTCGCCCGCTTCCGAGAGACTTGCTGAAACGGACAGGTTCGAACAGGAAGCCGGCAGGGTCGAAGTTGATGCGGTCTATTCGCCCATCGTCCGGGTGCGGTATAAAACTGAAGATACCCGCGTGGGACAAAAGACCAATTACGACCGGCTGATTCTTGAAATATGGACTAACGGCTCGGTTACGCCTGAGATGGCTCTTGTAGAAGCCGGCAAAATACTTCGGAAACATGTAAATCCGTTTGTGCAATATTTTGAAATCGGTACCGAAACGATCGAAGAGGCCCAGAGCAGTGAAGTAGAAGAAGAAAAGAAAATTGATGGACAGCTTACTGAGAAGCTGACTATGCCTATACAGGAACTTGACCTGAGTGTTCGTGCGAGTAACTGTCTTGAGTCAAGTCATATAGAGACAGTAGAGCAGTTGGTTAGGATGACCGAAGCGGACCTGTTGAAGCTTCGCAGCTTTGGCAAGACAAGCCTTCGTGAAATTCATCGCAAGCTCGCTGATATTGGGCTGTCGCTTGGAATGACTGATATTGATTAAAATTATTTAGTTTTTGAGGTATGAACAGATATGCGTCATAGAATTGCAGGTGGACAACTTAATAGAACCGGTGCACACAGGGTCGCGTTACGCAGGAATCTTGCGGCTTCCCTTTTTGAGCATGAA
Organism: Planctomycetota bacterium; assembly: GCA_018828825.1. Lineage (GTDB taxonomy): Bacteria > Planctomycetota > Phycisphaerae > Sedimentisphaerales > UBA12454 > UBA12454. Next base: position 29,678 of record JAHJUV010000109.1, read on the forward strand.
ACTATAAGTACAACAATGCCGAAGGCAAAACACGTCAAAAGTTTTGTTGAAAAGCTTATAACACTTGCCAAGAAAGGCGACCTGGCGTCAAGACGCCGTGCGATAGCGCTGCTTGGCAATCGTAATATTGTCGAAGAAGTTGACGACAGGATAGAAAAGAAGGGCACGGTTATCGGTAAATTGTTCAGCGAGATCGGCCCCAGATACCTTGACAGAGCCGGCGGATATACAAGAATTATTAAGCTCGCAAAGACCCGTTTAGGCGATAACAGCTCGCTTGTTCTTTTGCAACTGGTAGGTCGGGAAAAGCAGGCTGAAACACCGCAAAAGGGCGGCAAAAAGAAAACTTCCAAAAAGAAAGCGGACAAAAAGTAGAAAACGGAAGAGTAGAAAAATAAATTAAATCAGATTCAGGAGGCTGATAATTGGCTGACAATTGTATATTCTGCAAAATTGCTGCCGGCCAAATACCTTCTGTGAAGATTTACGAGGATGAAAAAGTTATCGCGTTTCTCGATGTCGGCCCTGTCAGCGATGGCCATACTCTCGTAATACCGAAACAGCATTATACAAAAGTGCACGAGTGTCCGCCGGAGATTTTGGCTTCAATCACGTCGGTTTTACCGAAAGTTGCCGGGGCGGTTTTTGCCGCTTTAGCTGTAGATGGTTATAATGTTTTGTGCAATAACGGCAGGGCGGCAGGACAGCTTGTTGAGCATTTGCATTTTCATATAATACCGAGAAAAACCGGCGATGGTGTTTTTAGTCATTGGCCGGCGTTTAAATATCCGCAAGGCAAAGCGGAAGAACTTGCCGAGAAAATTCGTGCCAAACTGTAATTGATTTATCTTTTAAAGTCTGGTAGTTTTATAAGTTGAGATTGATCGCGGGGTAGAGCAGTCTGGTAGCTCGTCGGGCTCATAACCCGGAGGTCGTAGGTTCGAATCCTGCCCCCGCTATTGACGCAAGTAAGGCAGTTGCAATGGCTTAATTGTGGCTGCCTTCGGTCGTTTATAGGGTGCGTGTCATTAAATTGTAATAGATATGGACAAAAGTGCATAAGTGTACAAGAGCAGAAGAAAGAATGAACATCAAACATTGAACAATTGAACGCTCAACGTTGAATATAATATCGCCAAGGGGCAGGTAAGTTTCGTTTAGGTTTTGGTCCGTCAGAGGCGGGTAAAAGTTCGAATAGTTACGGATTATTATGACTTATCTTGCAGTACCAATATCAGAGAAAAATATTCAAACCTGTAAAGAGCAGATAAAAACGGCTGTCAAGGCGGGAGCCGGGATGCTCGAACTGCGGACAGATTATATCGAAACAGTCAATATTGAAAAAGTTAAAGAGCTAATTGCTGCGGCGAAACAAACCAATTTGCCGATAATTGTTACCTGCAGAGATACCGCCGAGGGCGGGCAAAACAATTTACCTGCCCCGCTTCGCAGTCAAATCCTGACTGAGGCGATAAACCTCGGCGCCGATTTAATTGATTGCGAATACGCAAATTTCATACAAAGCAACTTCGGCGAAATAATTAAAAAAACGCTTGCCGAGAATAAAAAAACAAGACTTATTCTGTCGGCGCATAATTTCAAAGCGCCTTTCGGGAATTTAGACGGGATTTACGAACAGATGTTTGCGGCATTTCCGCAGGCAATAGCAAAAACCGCCTATCATGCCAATCATATAAACGATTGCTTCGCGGCGTTTGACGTCATTAAAAAATACGGCAATAAGGCGATAGCGATATGTATGGGGCAGGCGGGCGTTATCAGCAGGGTTATTACGAAAAAACTGGACGCGTTTTTGGCGTTCGCAAGTATTGAAGATACCGCTGCGACGGCATCAGGACAAATAACCGTAGAGAAAATGAAAAAACAGTATCGGTTCGATTCCATAAACGATGAAACTGAATTTTTCGGCCTTATAGGTGACCCTGTGGAACATTCCATAGGCCCTGTTGTACACAACGCCTGCTTCGGAGCGGAAAAATTGAATTGTGTATATCTGCCAATGCTCGTAACCGGAGGACAGGTGCAATTTAACGAATTTCTCGACAACGTAACCGCGAGGGCATGGCTGGATATGAGAGGATTCAGCGTAACGATTCCGCATAAGGTTAATGCACTTCAGTATGCAAAGACAAAAGGAGAATATATCGAACCATTGGCGGCGAAAATCGGCGCAGTCAATACACTGACCGTCGGACTGAACGAGAGAATAAACGGATATAACACCGATTATGCCGGAGCGATGGACGCACTGACAGGCGCAATGGGAATAAAAAGAAAACAACTGCATAGTAAAACCACAGCGGTAATCGGGGCCGGCGGCGCGGCAAGGGCAATCGTCGCAGGACTGGCCGAGGTGGGAGCAAAGATAACGATATACAACCGCACACTATCAAAGGCGCAAAGCCTTGCTGCAGAATTCGCCTGCCACTGGGCAGGTCTTGAAGAAGTAAAAAATATCGACGCCGAAATCGTCATCAACTGCACGAGCATCGGAATGCATCCGAAAATTGACGCAAGTCCTGTGCCGAAAGAATGCCTCAAGCCGGCGATGGTTGTTTTTGATACGGTTTATAACCCCTTGGAAACACTGTTGTTACGACAGGCCAAACGGGCTGGTGCAAAAGTTGTAAGCGGTTCTGAAATGTTTATCGGCCAGGCTGCCGAGCAATTCAAACTGTTCACGCACAAGGATTGTCCGATGGATACGGTACGCAAAGTAACGCTCGAAGCTTTGGGGGAAAAGTAAACTTTACTCAGCTTCCTCTTCTTTCTCTTTTGCGTATTGTGCGACGACCTGCTGCTGGACGTTGGACGGCACAACTTCATAATGACTCAATGTCATTGAATAGCTGCCCTGACCGCCGGTAGCACTCTTTAGCTGGCTGTCATAACTTGCCACTTCAGACAATGGCACAAGAGCCTTGAGGACCATCATATTTCCAGCGAGCATCTCCTGACCCTGTACCCTTCCTCTTCTGCTGGACAGGTCGCCGGCGATATTACCAACGTGGTCGGCGGGAATGGTAATTTCAATATTGACTATCGGTTCGAGCAGACAGGGCTTTGCCTTCTTAACGGCATCGATAAAGGCGCCTTTGCCTGCGGCACGGAAAGCAACTTCCTTTGAATCTACCGGATGATGCTTGCCGTCATAAATCGAAACTTTTATATCCTGCATCGGGAATCCCGCGACAACGCCGGTCTCTACCACTCCCTGAATACCTTTTATAATTGGTGATTCGAACTGGCCGGGTATAGAGCCTCCGAAGACATCCCAGGTGCATTGCAGCGATTCTTCCGAACCGCGAGGAGCCGGTTCAACTCGCAGATAAACTTCGCCGAACTGCCCTGCACCGCCGGTCTGTTTTTTATGGCGGTAATGGCCGTCAGCCTTTGAGGTGATAGTCTCACGATACGGAATTTTGGGCTTCTTGGTGGTAACGGAAAGTTTGAACCGTTTCTCCATTTTGGAAAGTATTACCCTCAGATGCAAATCGCCGAGACCGCTGATAACAAGCTCGTGGGTCTGATGGTCGCGGCTAACCTTGAAGCAAACATCCTCTTCGGTCAGTTTTTCCATCGCAGTGCCTAATTTCTGTTCGTCGCCTTTGGATGTCGGCTCGAGAGCGAGACTGAACATAGGGGCGGGAACTTTCGGCATCTCAAATTTTCCTGCGACTTTGCCGTCGTGAATAAGGTCGCCAATCTGGAGCTCTTCCAGTTTGGCAAGGGTAATAATATCTCCGGCAGTACCTTCGGGGATTTCACTGATTTCAGTACCCTGATTCTTTAATACGTGGCCGGGACGAATGGTTTTTTTGTCGCTGCCTCTTAACATCGAGGTGTCGCTTTTGAGGGTTCCACTGAAGATTCTTATCGAGGCGTATTTCATATTGGAACGAGGGTCGAGGCCGACTCTGAAAACAAGCCCTGCAAGCATACCTGCCGGGTCTGCTTTGATTTCGGTAATTTTTTCGCCGTCGATGAGCTTTGCAGGTTTTACCTGGGCAGGCGAAGGAGCATAATTAGTTATCAAATCCAGAAACTCGGCTATGCCGATTTCCTTTTTTGCGTTGGTAAAAAGAATCGGAACAATTTTCCCTTCCGCAATGGCCTTTGCGAAGACAGCGGCAATTTTGTCCTGCGATATCTGCTCGCCGCCGAGATATGTTTCCATAAGCTTGTCATCGGCCTCAATAGCGCTTTCGACAAGCTCGGTATGGGCCTGGGCAACATCCATAACAGGTGAACTGCCGGTACTGTTTACCAGGCAGTCGATAACAGATTCTTTATCGGCTGCGGGCAGATTGGCACATCTGCACTGGGTGCCGAAAGTCTGTTGAATAGTGCCGATAAGTTCGGGAATGTCGGCGGTTTCAGAATCAAGTTTGTTGATGATTATTATCCGGGACTTTTGGGCCTCTTCGGCAGCCTGGTAAAGTTTGCGAGTATTAATTTCAATTCCGGCAGAGGCGCTTATAACTACCACACAGCAGTCAGCGACAGGAATCGAAGTCAAAGCGGCGCCGATAAAATCGGGATATCCGGGAGTATCTATCAGGTTTATGGTCTTACCGTTATGAACGGTGTTCATAATCGCCGAATGAATGGAATGACTGCGTTCTTTTTCCTCATCGTCAAAATCGGAGATGGTATTTTTCTCTTCGACGGTTCCCAGCCTGTTGGTCTTACCGGTTTTATGGAGAATCGCTTCAGCTATGCTTGTTTTGCCTGCTCCGCCGTGTCCGAGAAGCGCTACGTTACGAATATCGTTGATATCAGCCACAATAAAACTCCTGAGAATAGAACTACAAAAAGCCTTTAACTGCCTAAAAGGGCAGATGATACAATAAAACGCAGGCAAGGGCAAGGGGAATTTACAAAACAAAAAACCCCGCAAAGTAAATAAATCGGAATGCTTAATCTTCTTGCAAAACCGGCGATAACCCTGTAAATTATAGCGGTTTAAATCGTTTTATGACGGGCTCGTAGCTCAGCGGTAGAGCAGTGGACTCATAATCCATTGGTCCAAGGTTCGAATCCTTGCGGGCCCAGTGAAAAAGTGAATATTGTTTGGGGAATAGTGTAATGGTAGCACGAGTGGCTCTGAACCATTTAGTCAAGGTTCGAATCCTTGTTCCCCAGTTTTGCTCCCCATTTTATATTGTGAGTCAGCCGCCGTATTCAACCCCGAAACCGTCGATGACCCAGGGCTGGGGGAAAATATCTGCAAAATTGGCAGCGGTAAGGTTATAGGATTGGATGACCTTTAAATCGCTTAATTATAGGGTCTTAATTACAGGGTAAAATAGGTGCGGGGGTAAAGCCATCACCTTGTTATGCCGATTTAGTGTAATACGAAATGTACGGAGTGAATTTGTGCTTAAAAAGATAATAGCGTTCATCATCGCCGCGTATCTGCCTGTGATTGCGATTCTGTTCATCGGTTGCGAGGGGGAAGAATCCTACCGGCCGGAGATTTCGGGCGTAGTTCCATCCCTGCACGGCGATTCGAGCTATCGCGTCTCAAAGCCGCAGCGCCAAACATATAAAATCGAGGACAGCCGTAAGTACAGGACGACTGCTTCAGGCTATTCGGTCTGGGCTCCGCCGAGCAGCTACGAAAAGAACTGGAAGGCGATAATAATTCATCACTCGGCGACCGATACCGGCAGCGTCGCCACCATCGACGATTATCATCGCAAGAATAACGGCTGGGAAGGCATCGGGTACGACTTCGTAATCGGCAATGGCAAAGGGGCCGGCAACGGCGAAGTGGACAGCACTTTCCGCTGGAAAGGCCAGAAGACCGGTGCCCACTGCAAGACCGATTCATCGAACTGGGCCAACGAAAAAGCCATCGGCATCTGCCTTGTAGGGAATTTCGATTATTCGAGGCCTTCGAGCGGACAAGTGGCCTCTCTTGTGAAACTTGTTCGTTTCCTTTCAGCCCGTTATGATATACCAGCCAGCCGAATTTACGGCCACAATACGACTCCCGGCCACAGTACAGTCACAAGCTGTCCGGGCAGAAACTTCCCGATGACCTACGTGAAGTCGAAACTATAAATTTGCGAAGCGTATCCGCCGTCGCTGCGAGCTATGGCGGACAAGTCTCGTGAAGCGGATTTGGTTGCAATTCTTAATTTTTAATTCTTAATGTTGAATTGAGGAATCCGCCATTGGCGGATGTTTTTAACAGCCCCAACGGCCACTATTTATTCTATGCTCAACACTCAGACCAAAATAAACGATAATCAGGCTCTGATAAGCTTTTTAAATCTCCAGGTAATATTCTTTTTTCCAACGGGGTTATTAAAGACATATCCAAAAGCTTTATATGAAACATTTCGCCTCCCTCAATATTTATTACTTCTAATTTGATTCCTTCAGTCCATTCTTTTAAAGTGATGCCATTTATAAATCGTGTAAATAATAATTTGTGATTGCAACACAATAAAAACCACCATTTTGACCCCCTTAAAGGTTTGCGGGCAAACTCACGCGCGGCATCAAATTTTGTTTTCATTGCATCATCGAATGAATCATTTGCAACTACTTCTAAACCCATCTTAAGCAAGAGGCGGCAAATAGCTAATGATTCTGTTGGTTCGGCTAATATTCTTAATTGAGTTATTTGACCGTTTGAAACAACCTTTTCAATTTCTTTAAATTTTGGGTCTAAACCTATGATTCCCGGACATAGTGTTCCTTTAATAGTTCCCAATGAGGTTTCCTGTTTGGGAGATTTATTCTTTTTTGTAGGGATGCCTAAGAGTGACCTGAATTCAAGAAAAGGGAAACTATTTAATGCTAACCTTTCTACTTTTGACCCAAAGTAGTCATTACAATCATCGCACTCCAAATCTTGAGGTAAGCACGCCCATTGTTTTCCCCCCAAGGATTCGGGTAAGATATGAGAAATCGTTTTGTAAGTTCCATTTTCAGTTTTACAAAAAATACACTTTGGCATAATGAAAATAGCTGCATTGAATAAGTTTATTTTACTTTTTGAGGATAAAAGACGCCTAAGACCATAAAAGTGGTGCGAAATCTTTTCAGATTGCCGACGTAAAAATAAACGTCTTTTTTCGTCGTATCGGCAATATCAAGCCAGCGTTGTTTAATTTTCTCCAAAAGAACCGCCTTGGTCGGATAATTTGAGCACCAATCTCTATAGGCTTGGCCGATTTCCCAATCAATAATTGATAGTTTATGGCCGGGGCAATCAGGTTCTGTCGGACACTTAAATTTGTAGTAAAAACTAAAAGGGATTTCCTCGATTGCATCTTTTTTCTTGTCGAAAAAGCTCAATTGAGCGTAGCAGGCTTCACGCGTCTGTTGGTCTGATGGGCTTTGTTTTGACCATTCAAAAGAAATATCTGCAGGTTTTATAAGCCCCAGAGAAAGACCGCTGCTTGGATCGGCATCTTTATAAACCTGACACATTGATTTTACAGGAACTTTCAAAACAATAGATTTGCGTCTTTCCCATGTACCTTTATCGGTATCAAGGCAATCTATGATTTTTATGCTGTCTGAATCTACATGGAAACTTTCCGGCCTTTTATCGTTTGATGGCGGAGAGCAGTTAACTTCTATTATACTGTATTTTTTAAACTGTTTTCCCTCGTCAAGATCACGGAATTTAATGGGATAGAGACGGACTAATTGTGAATTGTTTAAATCAACCCCGGCACAACATACAGTTTCGCCGTATTTTCTGCTTGGGTTAGGGTAAGCTTTGACTGTTATAAGTATTTTCTTTTTTTCGAGTTTCAAGGGAAATCAAATATGTTTTATTTTTAAACCGTTTCCGTCAACCTCTTTTATTTTATCAGCCACTATTGACCGGTGGCATTTTTCCGGAAATCGTTCAAAACACATAATACAAGCAACTCCATCAAAAAGAAATTGATGTATTTTTTCCACGGCGTCCATATTTCTCGATAAATGTTTTTTATATGCCTTGAAAAAATAGTCGTAGTCCCAGTCAGATTTTAATTTATTTCGTATTTCGGCAGGACTTCCGAGCAATTTTTCGTGTATGTATTCGATACTTTCATCCTTAAGTCTTTGGCCCAAGGTTGTTTTTGAGAACCCTTTTTTTCTTGAAAGAGGAATCTCCCGGACATCAACAAGGCGAGTGACATTAAAACTCTTTAGACGATTGATGAATTCGTCTATTTCTCTTCCTTCGTATCCTATCGTTAGTAATTCGTATTGTTTCACAACTTTCTAATTATAATAGTATTATATCGGTATGAATAGGGCGATTTCATAAAAAAATGCAGGTAATATGAACGACCAACCGAAAAGGCGGGCTAAATACTTCTATTTCACGTAGAATCGACACTTTTGGGTTGTGATTTGTTAGGGAAAGTTTAGAACAGCAAAATTTTTGTGGTATTTTTTTGCGGCGTTGTCGTAGGCCTTTGCGGCGTCGAATTGGTTATCGAAATATCCCAAATATATCCGCTTGCCGTTATGAGTTACACATACCCTCCATTTCTTCTTGCGGTCTTTGACGTAACTAACGCCTTTATATTTTGAACGTACGCCTGCTTTTTTCTTTCGGTTATAGCAATTTTGCGACCGACTCGCCAATCGCAGATTGCTCCTGCTGTTATTAAGACCGTTTCGGTCAATATGGTCTATTACCTTGTCCGCCTGGGGCGGGATAACCTCGTTATGCATATATATCGTTTTATAATTCTCCGTCCGCATAGCATAAAATGTGCGATGAGATGTAAGTGTATGCCATTTGTGCCGATTCAGTCTTTCATAATCTTCGAGCGAAACAATCGCGTATTTTCCGAGCGTCAGTTTAATGCCCCTTAATTTGCAGTTATATTTTATTTCCTTACAGCGCAGCGAAAGCCAGATGTGTATGGACACAAGAAAGTCGGGAACGGGAATTGGAAGATGATAGATTTGCATAATGATACCTTTCGTGTCTTGTGAAACGTGAAGCGTGAAGCGTAAATACGAGATACGCTTCACAAGAGACGCCTGGCGATATTGGCCATAAGGCCAATATGTGTCCCTCCACCCTTAGGCGAAACTTGCGCGTTTTGCTCAATTTTTGATCAAGAAAAAAATGTCCGGTATTCGTAAGTGCTTTTGAGAAAAGGAGAAATTTTTTTTTATTTTTTTAAAGCGCGCA
>JAHJUV010000007.1 GCA_018828825.1 Planctomycetota bacterium
AGCGCGGCACACTGAATCTTGTGGTTATATATTGACCTTCGTAAGGACAAGCGTCGGAATAGCAGGTAAAGGCCGCTCCGCTGCTCGAAAGGTCAACCAATTGCCCCTGTGACAAAATATCGTTAAAATCCTCGGCGAACCAGATGGGCCAGTGGTAATTTAGTCTTTTTTCTCTCCGTCGTTCATTTGCGTGTTCGTTCATTTTTGGGTTCCGTTTAAGTTGTATAGTTAGGAATCGTCAAAAGACAAAGTCGGGTTAATGAAATCTATTGCAAAAATGACCATATTTTCTCAAAGGGCCGAAAACGTTTTAAAAACTATATTTTGCAGACGAAAAAAAATATTGAAATGAAACATACAGAGCGCCGATGTCCTATAATCTTTCAAATTTGTATGTTAAAATGGTTAATTTGCGGTGATTTTGCTTGACCTGACGGCCTGTTTTTAGTATATTTAAGGTAGCTGGGTTTCGCGTATATGCAAAAAAATTTAAAGAGTAAACTCCAGCGGGGGCAAGACGTTCTTGCCCCTTTTTTTTGCGCTTTTTTAGGGTTTATTTACCAATTCGCTGAATTGATTTCCCCTCTGTACGAAATTAACAAACATATCATAACTTGCGCAGGCGGGACTCAATAAAACAACATCGCCGGGACTTGAAATTTCCTTTGCCTTATCTACCGCATCGGCAAGCGATTTGGCCCTATAAATCGGCGGAATATTACCAGTCTTTCGGATTGACTGCTCAATCTTATCTGCCGTTTGGCCTATCAATATTAGTGCCTTTAATTTATCGCTGATTTCCCGAGCCATTTTATCGAAGTCGAGACCTTTGTCGTAGCCGCCTGCTATGAGAATTTTAGGTTCGCCGAAGGCTTCCACGCCGCCGACCGTACTTTCCGGCGTCGTAGCTATCGAATCATTATAATATCTTACCCCTTTGACAGTTCCGACAAGCTGAAGCCTGTGCGGAAGCGATACGAAACTGCCGACCGATTCGATTAAATCCTCATCTTTAAGCCCGAAATGATGGGCTATTGTTACCGCCGCCGCGAGATTTTCCCTGTTCGCCTTGCCGGGCAGTTTAAAAACAGCCGTCAGTTTACTGTCAAGTTTTTCCCTGTCGAATAAAACGCATTTGCGGTCCGTATTTTTATATTTTTCGTACCATTGACGGCATTTTTCATCGTAAGCGTTTAAAACTGCGACATCGCCGGGCTTTTGAAAGTGAAGAATATTTTCTTTGGCATTGCAGTAGTTTTTCATCGTCTTATGCCTGTCGAGATGGTTTGGAGCGATATTCGTAATGCAGCCGACATAGGGCGATTTTTTTATACGCCCAAGCTGTTTAAGCTGAAAGCTCGATATCTCAAGCACGACGATATCGTTTTTTTTAATCTGTCCGAGAGTTTCAAGCAGCGGAAGATTGCCGATATTGCCGCTGAGGAAGACTTGTCCGGATTTTATGTTTTTGAGCAGATGCGCCGTCAAAGCGGTCGTTGTGCTTTTGCCGTTTGAGCCTGTAATTGCGACTATCTTTGCGGGGCAAAGCTGGAAGAAAATTTCCATCTGCGATGTTATAAGTCTGTTTTTCCCTTTAGCCGCGTCGATATACGGATTCGCCTCGTCCACTGCGGGATTGACAATAATTACATCCGAGTCGGTAAAATCGGATATTTGATGACCGCCGATGTGAAACTCGATATTTTTAAGGCTTTCAAGCTCTTTTATCGATCTCGTGAGTTTTTTTTCATCGCCTTTATCGGTTACAATAACCTTTTTAGCGAATCGTGCGGCGAATTTGGCGGTATCTACGCCGCCGCCGAACACACCAAGCCCCATTATGACAACCGTTTTATCCTTCACTGTTAGCATTTAATGAACGTTGAACATCGAACTTTCAACGTTGAACGTTCAATGTTCGATGTTGGAAGTTGAATTCAAATACTTTTTTTGCCTCAAGCTGCATAAAGTACCTTCCGGTTTTTATTTATGGCTTCGAGAAAGTAGGGGTTTTTCACAGCTTTTACCATCACAAGGTCGATGTGTCGGGAAAAAAGATTTTCAAGAGCCTCCAGCAGGCCAAAATACGTGTCAGCGTGCTCACCGGGCTTTAGCTGCTGAAATTCAACGAGAAAGTCGATGTCGCTTCTGGCCATTTCGAATTTCTCGCCGCTCACAGCCGAGCCTATAAGCTCAAGCCGGAGAACGTGGTGTTGCCGACACAATCTTTTTAGTATTTCTATATTTTGCTCGATTATGGTAACCATAATATCACCTTCAAACCAGTTTCAGATGAAACTATGATATACAAACACCAGGCCAATGCAAGCTCAAAAACTACCCTACCTCCAAATACGCCAAGCCCCATTACGACAACAGATTTGTCTTTTAGCATATCCGGTAAGCTAACCATAAATCAACGTCATACACATTTACTTGTTCGATGGCTTTCAAATAATGTCGCTTGTGTTTGGCCGGCTGTTGGGTGTTTGATGTTTTGGCTTTGATTTTCCGAACGCAAAGGCAGGCAATTATCAATCTCCGAACAAACTCGTTTTATTCGGTCTTCAATAATTTGGTGATATTCAGGGTTAATCTCAAACGCAATATAATGTCGTTCGTTTCGTACACACGCTTCGACAGTGGTGCCCGAACCGGCAAATGGATCGCAAACAAGCCCGCCAGTGGGACAACTTGCCTTTACCATACGTTCAATAATTTCCAGTGGTTTTTGTGTGGGATGGTTTTCTCGTTCAGAATGGATGCGGTGCAGTCGGGAAACAGACCACAAATCTTTTGGATTATATCCGACCTCCAGCCATTTTTTCCCAACAAAAATGGAACGCGACCTTGCCTTTTTGGTTTCTGCGTCATAAGGAATCCTTATAGCATCAATATCAAAAAAGTGGTCTTGGGTTTTTGCGAAGAATCCAATAGTGTCGTGTACCGAAGAATAACGCCGCGTGCTGCCTCCCATGCTCGGAACTTTGCGGTCCCAAATAATCTCGTTGAGCATAATCATTCGTTGCTTCAGAAAAACAAAAATCTCCGGGCTGTATCGCCACGTAGCAAAAATATAAAGACTTCCTGTGTTTTTTAATTTTGGAATAATCAGCTCAAGCCATTCTTCCGTCCATTTCAGAAACTCATTTTTTGGCCGTTTGTCTGAATCATTTCCATAATCTTTTCCGAGGCCATAAGGCGGATCGGCAATAATCAGGTCAAGACTGTTGTCTTCAATTTGTTTGATACCCTGCATTGCGTCTATATTTAAAACGGCATCTATCATTTCTTACTCCAATATAATACTTCGAGATTTCTCACGGAGCTGTTGAAGGAATTGTGTTCTTGACCTTTGTTCTGGCTCGTGATGGTAAAACGCCTGAATCTTGTCGTTTCTGGGATTAACGTAAATCGGCAGGAATTGTGGCGAAAAAACATGAACATTTTCTCTCACAAAACTGATAGTGAGGTTACTGAATCTAATGCCGAAGCATGCGTATATTAATCGATAATCCTTGTTTTCCCTGTATTGCATATATAGTTTTTCCACAGCAGATATGTCGTTTTTGTTATCACGCCCATCAGCATTATGAATTTTTACATTTACGAAATACCGCTTACTGTTTTTGTAGATAACGCAATCATGAAGACATGTATCGGGCAGATTTATATCAACATCATCAATACCGAGACGCTTAGCATGGTACTTAGCCTGCTGCGTAATCACTTGTTCGACAATCCAGCTAATGGAACGGGTGTGTGCTCTTAACCCATAAGGAAGAATTTTTGTATCAGTAATATCAAATGACGGAATCTCGTCCACAACGCCAAGAAAAATCTTCTCGACTGTGGCCATTTCCTCTTTTATTAATTCTATTTCGTTGATTTTGGTCATTTGTCGTTTTCTCTTTTGTTTTTGCAGGCAGCTAACGTATCACATACTTGCCGTTGAACATATGCCGAAATTATAGGCAATTAACACAGAGATGTCAAACTCAAATCCTAATACCGATAATTGAGTTTCTGAAAACTGATAACTATTTTACTGTATCGCTTTTGCCAGTTCCACTTTCGCGTTAATTACAGCCTGTTCGATGCACTTTTCCCAGTTGTCGCCGAACTGCTCTATATATTTTTCGTTTTCGTAAGCGTAAATTATAGACCTCGATGCACTGATAAGAGCGCCGGCGCCGTCCGATTTACAGAATCGTACGCAATCGGCGGCTGTTGCACCTTGTGAGCCGAAGCCCGGCACGAGGAACCACAAATGTTTGTATTTTTCACGAAGAATCGTAGTCTGCTCGCCGCTTGTTCCGCCGATGACCATACCGACATTGCTGTATCCGCTGTTGCTGATTCGCTGTTTCTGGTTTGCGATTTCATTGACAACTTCGGCAAGTTTTTCATACATTTTTACTCCCGAAGCATCGGCAAAATCCTGGATAGCCGCCGCTGAGGGATTGCTCGCGCGGACCCAGACAAAAATTCCTTTGCCCTGCTTATTGGCCATATCGGCAAACGGCAGAATACCGTCGGCTCCGGCAAAACCGTTTACGGTTATCGCGTCCGGTGCTAATACATCTTCTAAACCTTTAAGCTCTGGATTCTGAAGGTAAGCTTGTGCGTAGTTTTCCGCCGTATGTCCGATGTCGCCTCGCTTGACGTCACCGATTATTTCAAGACCGAGTTCCTGGGCCTCGCTGATAAGGGAATAATAGCATTCGATGCCTTCCCAGAGATACTTTTCGAAAAACGCGATGTTTATTTTTACCGCCGGCACAAGCGGCGCGATAACCTTTAAAACTTTCGTGCTGAACTCGAATATCGCGTCAATCGCCGCGGCGGCGTCGTTTTCATCGCTCATGCTTTTGGTTTGACGTATGGCGGCGGGTAATTTGCCGTAAACAGGGTCAAGACCAACTATCAAGGGGGTTTTCTTCGATTTGACTGCTTTGTAAAGACGGTCTCCGAAATGACTTGCCATCCTGTTCCTTTCAGTTAATATATTATTGCTTTCTGTTATTTTTTGAGCAGAAAACAATATAAACATTAAATTTCCTTTGGCAAGGAAGTAATGGAAAATTATTTCAACTACGGAAAGATAAAGCAATACCTCAAAAAACCCGCGGTCAGAACGGCTATCGCTTTATCCGCCTGGCTGCTGATTTTCCTGTTTGTATTCTGGCTTATCAGGCTCTTCAGCATCCCCAGCTATTACCGAACATTCAAATCTGTATCCGACGGACAGGTGAGTCTATACCTTACAAATTATATCCTGCCCGAACTGCATAACAAATCGCAGTATGGCCGGCCGTTCGACCTTGTTATCTCGCAGGACGGCATTAATGATATTATTACAAGACATATTGACGCTAATAGTCTGCAGCAGTCTGGATTTTCAGATTTAAGCGTTACTTTTAAGAAAGGCAGGATGCTTCTGACGGGCAAAACATCTTATTGGGGGTTTGATTTTGTTACAACGGCCGTTTTAAGACCTTATATAGACAAGAAAGGCTATTTCCGCCCCGGCGTATCGAAGATACTGGCAGGCAAAAGCGGTCTTCCGTTTGCCGATGAGATAGTGAAAAGAAAAATCCTTTATAAACTCGCTTCCATTTCAGACGACTCGAATATCGCCGGTGTTGTTGGTATCCTTTTCGGCGGTGATAAAACGGAGCCTGTATTTACACTCAATCATACGAAATTGCGCATTGAAAAAATAACGGTGCGAAAAAGAGAAATAACAATTAATTTTATTCCTCAATAGAATAGTTGGATAAGATGAAAGAAAAGTATTTAAAACCACAATTCGAAATGTCGGGTGAAGCTTTGGTTGCCAGGGCGCCTGCGAAAATCAATCTCTCTCTTCTGGTCGCCGACAAAAGACCTGACGGCTACCACAATATAGAAACCCTGATGGCAAAAGTTACTCTTTACGATGAGTTGATTTTTGAAGAAGGTAAAGAGGAGGGAATTGAGCTTTTATGTAACGGCCATTGGTCGCCCGCCGGCCGGGATAATCTTGTTTACAAGGCATGTCGATTATTTTACGACGCTATTAATACAGAACCTCGTATTAAGCTGACTCTTACCAAAAATATCCCTGCTGGTGCAGGTCTCGGCGGCGCCAGCAGCGATGCCGCGACGGTTCTTTTGGCTCTGAACAAACTGCACAATCAATCACTAAATAGTAAGGAACTCCATAAACTTGCCGGACAAATTGGAAGCGACGTACCATTTTTTTTGGATGGGCCTTTAGCTCTTTGCAGTGGCAGGGGAGAGAAAGTAGGAAGGATAGATAAAACGTTCCCCTTTACAGCAATTCTTGTTCTCGCAGATATAAATGTTTCTACTAAAAGGGTTTATGAAAGTTTCAGGGTAGATTTAGAACTTTTCAACTCACTTCACGAACAAATCAAAAGCTGCATTTCCAAAA
>JAHJUV010000110.1 GCA_018828825.1 Planctomycetota bacterium
CAAAGCTTTTCTCTCGAGTTAAGCTGCGGTGAATATGGCGGCAAAGGAACAATTGTAACATTGGCGGGTATTTCTACTTTTTTTGATGTATGAAAGCCCGCCTGATCCCAGATCATCACAACATGTACATTCGGATCAGTCTCTTTCTCGAATTCTTTGAAAAACGCATTAACCGAATCTGTGTTCAGATAAGGAGCCAACAAGCCAACAGTCTGGCCGGTCTGAGGGCATGCCGCCCCGAACACATACAGGTAATCATATTGAGTCTGTCGCCATGCTTGTGGGCGAGTACCCTTAATCGCCCACTGTCTGGTTAAAGTACCCTGCTGACCAAATCTTGCTTCATCCTGAAACCAGACTTCTATTCTTTTTCCAGGATTATCAGTACAGAGTTTCCTGATCTGATTACAGACTTTTTTTTAAAGCTCTCGCGGGCCTGCAGGTCACCCTTAGGATGTTCCGGCCGTGAAGAAACATAGCTATATCCTAATTTGCGAAGCAACCTGTAGACAGAACTGAGATGATAATCAACGCCGAATTTCTGCTTGATTATTCGCTGAATGTCTCTTGCATGAAACACACATATACCATCGGCCGGCTTTGGACCTTCCTCAATTCGCTGACGCAGCCACTGGATCTGATCTTCGTTAAGCTTGGATTTGCTTCCTCTGCCGGAGTTGTCTTTCAAGCCCGGCAAACCTTTCTTGTTATAGACATATATCCAATTCTGAACGGTTCTTCGACTATAGCCGAGAATTTTTGCGATCTCCGGGGCGTTTTTATTCATCAGTGCAAGATAAACTGCTCTGATACGTGAAGCTAATCTTGGGTCTTTTTCTTTGCGAAATAATCGTTTTAAGTCTGTTGTAGTGTGATAAAGTTCCACCTGCATAATAGGCTCCTTCCAAATTTAACTTTGTTTTTAGCCTATTATGGAAGCTATTCTGGATAGCGCAAGTATAAAATATAAAATGCGCGCATTTTTTTGTGAGGATTGGTATAAGTCCTTTTTTCGGTTTCGCTCATCGGTAGCAAAGACGGAAGCATTTTGTAAACCAAGTCAAGTTGTGCTTCACGTCCCTTTTCTGCCTTCTTAACAATAAGTTTCGGCATTATCACATAACAACATTAAATAATTTTTTACTGATTTTGCAGCAATTTGTGGAGTTTAAGTGCTTTAAGAACAAGTCTTTCCCAAAAAGTTGAGTTTGTTAATGAGGAATTGTGGGGTTTTCAGTACTGATATCCCTCTTTCACAAAAACTAAACCATCCAAAGGAGCTTCTATTATATCCTTTGGTTATAACGACACTCTTATAGAGGGGAGGAGTAATACAGCCAAAATTAATTTGCCAAATCCGAAATTTTTCTTAAACCGTGGTTAACCCTTCGCGAATAGCATACTTGGTAAGGTCTGCGAGGTTATCAATTTTGGTCTTTTTCATAATGTGCCTGCGGATTGCCTCAACGGTCTTAGTACTCATGCCTAGTTCTGAAGCGATTTGCTTTGCAGATTCGCCCTTTGTCAAAAGTTGAAGGATTTGGTTTTCTCTTGGTGTAAAGACTACACTATCGCCGGGAACAACTTTTAAAACACCATCTTTCACAATATCGTTCAGAACTATACTCGCAATTTGAGGACTCAAATATGATTGGCCGGTAACAATAACTTTAATAGCATAGCGACCCGAAAGTATTATCTTTCCATCAGGTCGAAGGACTTGGTTCTCGCAGGCAAAATATTAAACGGCATTTTGGCTGAAACGCAAGGTGACTGACACCAAACTGACACTTTTTGCTGATTTTGACATTTTTTAGGAACGAAACAATTGACAACCAAGGCAGGAAGCTGTTATTATACAACCGCTTACGGTTTTATGGCGGCGTAGCTCAGTTGGTTAGAGCATGGGATTCATAAGCCCAGGGTCGGCGGTTCGAATCCACCCGCCGCCAATTATTAGTCGTTAGTCATTAGTGAATAGTCGTTAGTTGCTGGATTTAGGGTTAATAGTTGGGAAAAATCAGAAATTACAAAGATTTGGAGATATGGCAAAGAAGTATCTCTTTAATTGAAGCTATTTATAATGTTACTAAAAAATTTCCCAAAGAAGAAACTTATGGTTTGATTAGTCAGGTTCGGCGAGCGGCTGTTTCGATTCCTTCTAATATCGCTGAAGGTTTTGCAAGGTTTTATAACAACGAATATAAACAGTTTTTGTTTATATCGTTAGGAAGTTGTGCCGAATTATCAACACAATTGATAATCGCCAAAAGATTAGGCTATTTAGAAAATGGGAAAGCTGATATTTTGCTTGATGAAATTGAACAGATAAGCAAAATGACAATGAGCTTAATAAAAAAACTAAATTCCAGCGACTAAATACTGTCAACTAACGACTATTAACTAATACGCCCCCATCGTCTAGCGGCCCAGGACGCCGGGTTCTCAACCCGGTAACAGGGGTTCGACTCCCCTTGGGGGTATTTTTTGCCGAAGGCAAAAAATAGAGCAGGTAAATAATCTTATTTTTCCCTCTTGGACAATGGACGAAAAACAAGACCAGCGTTTTATGCAGGCTGCTATCGACCAGGCAAACATCGCCCTTGAAAACGATGATGTGCCTGTCGGCGCTGTAATAGTCTGTGAAAATAAAATCATCGCCAAAGGTTATAATCAGCGCCAGCAACTCAACGACCCCACTGCTCACGCCGAAATAATCGCCTTAACCGCCGCCGCCGAGCACATCGGACACTGGCGATTGCTTAATTGCACAATTTATGTTACATTAGAGCCTTGTCCTATGTGTGCCGGCGCTTTGGTACTGGCCAGAATCGACAGATTGGTCTTTGGCTGTGATGACCCGAAAACAGGCGCCTGCGGCAGTCTGTACAATATCGTTCAGGATAACCGTCTTAATCACAGGCTCGAAATAACCAAAGGCGTCCTCGCAGATGACTGCTCGAAAATGCTACAGGACTTCTTCAGCGTAAAAAGAGAACGCAAAGACAACGGATTTTAAAAAGGTGAACAATGCAAAATGACAAAAAAGTAAAGATTATGCCCTGCCTCGATATGCAGAACGGCAGAGTAGTAAAAGGCGTCCATTTTGTCGACATAAAAGACGCCGGCGACCCAGCAGAATGCGCCAAAGCATACTGCGATGCCGGTGCCGATGAATTGGCTATGCTCGATATCACCGCTACCGTCGAAAACAGGTCCACTATGCTCGACGTTGTCAAAAAAGTTGCGTTTGTTACTACCATCCCGTTCACCGTCGGCGGCGGTATCAGCGACCTCAAAACTGCCGAAGCCGTTTTAAAGGCCGGCGCTGATAAAATCTCTACGAGCAGCGCAGCCTTTCGAAAACCCGATATGATTGCCGAAATGGTAAAACAGTTCGGCGCAGAAAAAGTAACCGTCGCCATTGACGTCGACAAAAATCCCAAACTTCCCAGCGGCTACGAAGTCTATATCGACGGCGGCAGAACCGCGACTGGCACTGATGCCGTCGAATGGGCAAAAAAAATCGACTCGTTCGGCGTCAAAGTCATTCTGCCGACAAGTAAGGCCACCGATGGCGCAAAGACGGGATATGATTTGCCGCTGATAAAAGCGATAGCCGATGCGACCAGCGCCGAAATCGTCGCTTCAGGCGGAGCAGGCGAAATGAAACATTTCACAGAGGCCGCAAAGGCAGGCGCTACTATTCTGCTCGCCGCCTCGGTCTTTCATTTTAATATCATTAAAATACCTGAACTGAAAAAATATCTCAGGCAGGATGGTATAAAAGTAATTCTTTGACATAATATTGGTATTTTGGAGAGGTGTCGGAGTGGCTTATCGAGCAGCCTTGGAAAGGCTGTGTACGGCTTGTCTGTACCGCGGGTTCGAATCCCGCCCTCTCCGTTCTGCGCTTCGCTACGAACGGCACAGCCGTTTCTGCTTTCAACAAAAATAAAGGTTCAATCTGACCGGCAACAAATAAGTCCAACAAGACAAAGGAGATTTTTTCATACCCCAATAATGGAGCCAACAAGATTCGAACTTGCGACCTCTTGCATGCCATGCAAGCGCTCTCCCAACTGAGCTATGGCCCCGTATCAAAAACCATAATAACACAAAAAAGCCCCTTTTGCAAGGTCAGCTCTTGTGTTTTTTAAGCCAGTCCTTTACCCAATTTACAGCCCCTTGTTTGGTGATAATCCTCTCGGAAAGCTGCTCGATATAAAGCCCTTTTGAGACAATTCCTACCTGCGGACCGGGTTTTGCACCAAGCTGGATAATTTCATAACCGTTAAGCAGCGGTTTGGGCCTTAATTCCTTGCCAGCCAGAGCCTTTGCCCTTTTGCGAACCGCCGAAAGTGCCAAAAGACTCTTTCCCTCGGCCTTTTGAATCGCCTTTTGCAGCAGATATAAATCCTCAAAATAAGGCTCTGAAATAATCATCTTAAGCTGGGCAAGAGACAAATCGCCCAATAGATAATCCCTTTTTTCGAGCAGGAATTTTATATATTTCAATTGATTTCGGCTGAGCTTGAGAATCTCCAGATTTTTCATTACCGAATTAGTATCACAGCCCGCAAAAAAAGCTGCGATGGCAAGCTCAAATGTTATTTGCTTCGGCAAAAACTCAAAAACCTTTCCAGCGAATTGAGTTTTCGATTTGCTTTTGAAAACCGGAAAGATTTTCTTAGCAAGACCAGTTTCGATAAGCAGTTTAACGCCTTTTTTCCGTTCGAAAGCCGCCAAAAGCGACTCAAGCTCCATAGTGATTCTCTCGCCACTGATTTTTACGATATTCGCCGAGTATCTTTTTACCGCGTTTAAAGTATTTTTCTCAACCTTAAAATCGAGCTGAGCGGAAAAACGAACCGCCCTGAGCATTCTCAAATAATCTTCGCTGAATCTTTCAGCGGGTTTGCCTATGGTCCTTATGGTTTTCTTCTTTAAATCACCCCTGCCGCCGACGTAATCAATAACCTCTTTTTTCAGCGGGTCGTAAAACATCCCATTTATCGTAAAGTCTCTTCGCAGGGCATCTTCCTTGGCGGATGTGAAACTTACCTTGTCCGGCCGTCTGCCGTCGCTATACCCCGTCTCGGCCCTGAAAGTGGCAACTTCAACCTGATGGCTGTCCACAAGAACGATAATCACGCCGAATTTGGCGCCGACTTTAATTGTCCGGCGAAAAAGTCTGCAAACCTCGGCAGGCTTTGCGCTGGTAACGACATCGTAGTCCTTGGGCTTGTTGCCGCAAAGCATATCGCGTACGCAGCCGCCGGCAAGAAGTGCCTCAAAGCCCGACTTGCGGAGTTTGCGAATTATCTGTATTGCTGCCTGTTTGCTGGTCATCTTTCCTCAATGCCAAAAATGCTACCGCCATTGAACTCCATACTCGCCTGTCAATTATCTTCAAAGAGCCGTAACTGTCGAGAAGATTTACCCCGTTAGAGACAGGCCGTTTATGACGGCTGTCAGGTATCTTTGACACCTTGTCTCTAACGGGGTTTATCTTTTTTTCCGTTCTTACTACGACCAATCCGTCATCGGCAAGCTGGACAGGCAAAAAATCGAGAAGCTCTGCCAGACGGGATTTTTTGTCCGTCTGCTTGCTCATTTCATAAGGCGGGTCGACAAAAATAAGCGAGCATTTTTGCCCTGCGCCAGTTGGAGCGCCAACCTTAAACGCATTTGCGCAAACCACTCGTGATTGTGCCGTAAAACCTGTTTTCTCGATATTCTTTCTGAGAATTTCAATAGCTTTCCTGTCAGTATCGACAAAAACCGCTTCCTTCGCCCCCCTGCTCAACGCCTCAAGTCCGAACGAACCTGTGCCGCAGAACAAATCAGCAACAAGCCGGTCTTCTATAAGATTATACTTATACAGCACGTCGAATATGGACTCTTTGATACGGTCGGTTATCGGCCGGGTCTTGTCGCCCTTCGGCGGCAGAATTGTCATACCTCGTTTTATTCCAGATATTATTCTCATAATTTGAAGTTCGCCTGCCCGCCGTAGCCTTGGCGAAGGCGGGTCATCCCTCTTTTTGTGCCGGAAATTATCCGCATACCAGCTCCGCCTCAAGACCCAAATCTTTTATCATTTGCAAATCTTCCTCAACCGCCCTGCCTGCCGTTGTGAGGTAATCACCGCTGATTATAGCTGTCGCGCCGGCATAAAAAATCCAGCTTTGCATATCACGCAAATTGAGCATTCTGCCGCCGGCCGCTTTTATATGAACCCTCGGCAAAATAAAACGATATAAGGCAATCAGTCTCAAAATTTCCCGCGGCTGCATTGTCGGCATATCGGCCAGAGGTGTACCGGCTATCGGATGCAGAAAATTCATCGGCACCATATCAACGTCCAGCTCTCTCAACTCCAGTGCCATATCGATTCTGTCGGCATCCGTCTCGCCTATTCCGAATATCCCGCCGGCGCAGATGCCCAAACCAGCCTGTTTTGCAGCCTTTATAGTCTCTGTCCTGCTGTTGTAATCGTGTGTTGTTACAATATTTTTAAAATTATTTCGTGAAGTCTCAAGATTATGATTATATCTCGACATCCCTGCCCTGGCCAAACGCTGTGCCTGTTCATAATTAATTATTCCAAAACCTCCGCAAACGCCGATACCGATTTCGTTTTTGATTTTGGAGATTAGTTTTTCAAGTCTTGCCAGCTCTTCTTCGCTGATGGTTTTGCCGCTATAAACTATGCCGAAGTTCGGCACGCCTTTCTGCTTAGCTTTTTTCGCGGCCTTTAGAATTTCCTCGTCGCTGAGCGTTTCAGTTTTTTTAAATGACGTTTCATATCTTGACGATTGTGCGCAGAATTTACAATCCTGGCTGCACCCGCCGAGCCTGCCGGGAACTATCGAGCAGACTTTTACTTTTTTGCCGAAAAATTTTTCGCGTATCCGATTTGCCCAGTACAGCAGGTCCTGGAAATCTTCATCGCCGAGCGAGAAAAGATATTCCGTCTCGGCCCTGTCGATGATTTTGCCGTCTAATATTTCTTCCGCAATTTGAGCGGTTTTGTCGTTCATCCCGCACCTTCTTTAATTCCGTTTTTAACTTCGTTGCATCCCATATATAAATCTTTAAGTCCTTAAGCGCCTTGTATTATTCACTGAATCCCGCACCATTTTTTATTCAATATGTTTTTGGTGCGGGACGAATGTTTAGAAGGTGCGGGGCTCACAATCGAACCTTTCTGCAAATCAATTCGTCCGCGTCGATAACACAATTTTTATAAAATTCCGCGGACAAGTGCACGGTTTCCCATTTTTTACTTCGGCCGGTCGCTCCCATTTTATAATCGCTAAGTCTAATGGCCATAAAGACATACCTTCTGCCGAGATATTCATAAATTTCTCTGCCATCTGTATCAACGTCAATATTCTCAAGGTCGTATGCAAATACAAATAACCCCTGATAACGACCGCCGAATATTTTAATCCAGCTCTCAAGACCTTTGACATCATCTATTGTTACCCAGTTCGGCAGGCTTCCAAAAGCAGTGAATGTCTTTCCCGAAAATTTTCGCCCTTTTATCTCCGCGATATAGGCGTTTGAATCCGGTGCGTAAAAAAGGAAGTCAAAACTTTTGATTTTACTTCTCGAAAATGCGGTCCTTTTTTGCTGGTCAACAAGGAGGTATTGAATCCCGTTATCTTTCAGCCAACTCTCAAAGGCCCTTTCATAATGATTCCCGCCGATTGCCGTCATTGACTTTTACCCCGTTAGAGAAAAGCTATTGATTTTAGCCCGTTAATCAATCTCATTACCATTCAAAGCCCGTTCATTAAAAAAGATTCTCTAACGGGGTTTACCCAAGCCGGCTGAAAAAATCTTCTACAGCAACAATATCCTGCTGGCCGCTGTCCATATTTTTGATTACGAGTTGTTTTTTCTGCGTGAATTCTTCGCCAAGGATCACGCACATAGCCGCATTGACCGCGGAAGCCTGCTTTAATTGTTTACCCAATGAACCGCCTTTATAACTGAAGTCGGCTTTGCGTCCGGCCCTGCGAAGCCTGGCAACAACTTTTAATAATTCGTTTTGTAAAGACTCATCGGCAAGGGCGACAAAATACTCGATGCCGTTCTTTTGCGAAAGATTTTTGAAAAGGCCCTTTTCCTCAAGCACAATCCCGAGGACACAATCGCCCATACCCATACCGGTAGCGCTGATTTTCTGTCCGCCGAAATCCGCCAGCAGGTTATCGTACCTGCCGCCGCCGCAAATTGCCCGTAACTGCTCGGATTTGTCATAAATCTCAAAAACTATACCCGTATAATAGGCAAGCCCCCTTACAATACCGATGTCGAATCTGCAAAATTCAGTTATGCCCATTATATCAAGATAATTAAACAGCTGTTTGAGTTCTTCAATCGCCTGGTTTGCGTTTTCATCGGCCCCTGTAAAATCCTCAAGCTGCCCTAAAGACTCAACCGCCATAAGTTTTTGCACTTTTTGACGTTTACTCGAATCGGAAATCACTTCTTCGAGCATTTTCTCGAAAGTTTCCTGCGGCACTTTGTTTTTCTTGTCTAAAACGCCGTAAACTTTTTCAAGCTGTTGTTCTTCTATCCCGAAATATTCAAGCAGCGCCGCCATAAGCCTTCTGCTCGAAATCCTGACGACTACATCATCGCTTGTAAGACCGGTCTGCATCAGGTAATCGACCGAGCAGAAAATCACTTCCGCATCCGCAAGGCAATCGTCAACGCCGATGATGTCGATATTCCACTGGAAAAATTCCCTGAGCCTGCCCTTTTGAGGCCGCTCCGCTCTGCAAAGCCGGGGTATGGAAAACCACTTTATCGGCCGAGGCAGAGTATTGATTCTCTGGTTGACCATTCTGGCAAGTGTGGGTGTAATTTCAGGACGGATTGCAAGCATTCTTCCGCCTCGGTCTTCGAACGCAAAGAGCTGAGATGCGATTTCATCGCCGCTTTTGAGCTGGTACATCGCCAAATACTCGAAAATCGGCCCGTCATACTCGGCAAAACCGTTGCGCAGCGATACCCGCTTCCAGAGGTCGGCTATAAAATTGCGTTTAGCCATATCCTCAGGATAAAAATCCCTTGTCCCTTTTACCGATTGTATTTCCATAATAACGCTGCCTAAAAAACGGAACTGCAATTATAGGGCAACCGGCAGGACCCGTCAACAAACTCTATGCCGGCCATAATTTAACGCAGATAAGCCCCTTATCGGCCCATTCGCCAAAAAAGCCCAACATCCATATTGACAAGACCTTATATAATATCGTAAAATGCGTTTTTCAAGTCAGCCTGAGCCTTTGCGGCGGGTCTTAGACCGCAGATATTGACTATCATAACTATTTCTTTGACAAATAGTTATAACTTGGAGTGTACAATGTCTGAGAAGAAACAACCGATTGACAGCCAAGTACATTTAGAAGTGGAACCTGAAATTAACAGGTATTTCAAGGCCGCTATAAAGGCCCAGGCAAGCGACCTGCACCTAAAGGTCGGGCACTCACTTAAATTACGGGTCAACAAGGACATAAAAGACACCACCGCGGAAGTGATGACCGAAGAAAGAATCGAAAAGCTCGTTTTCGAGATTCTAAACGACAAACAAAAACAGTTCTTGTTGGAAAACGGCTCACTTGACTTCGCCTATGAAATCAGTCAGTCCGACAGATTCAGAGTTAATGTATTCAGGCAGCGGTCTAAAATCAGTCTTTCGGCAAGAAGAATAGTATCGGCGATTCCTCCTTTTGAATCGCTTCATCTGCCTCCTGCGATTGAAACTATTGCCGATAAGTCGCATGAGGGGCTCATTCTCGTTGGCGGTCCTGGCGGATGCGGAAAAAGCACCACAATAGCCTCGATGATTAATCACATCAATAATACCCGTCCCTGTCATATAATCACTATAGAAGACCCGCTTGAGTTCATCTATGTAGATAAAAAAGCGATTGTTTCGCAGCGGGAAATCGGCCTTGACGTCAGAGATTACGAAGATGCTCTAAAGTCATTGAAGAGGCAGGACCCTGATGTGGTTCTCATTGGCGAACTACAGGAAAAAGAAACCGTTACGGCTGCAATAAGGGCCGCCGAAACTGGCAAGCTCGTATTCGGCACGTTGAACGCTGCAAATGGAATACAAGCTATACAAAGACTTATTGACCTGTTCCCGCAGGAAGAAAGATCCCTCGTCAGACAAACACTTGCCAACGTTCTCAGGGCTGTTATAAGCCAGATGCTTTTATCAGGGTCGAAAAAAACTACTCCGAGAGTACCTGCCGTTGAAATCCTGATTGCCACGCCGGTCGTCAGAAACCTTATAGCGGACGGGCACGAAAATGAGGTCAGCGGTATCATAAAAACAGGTGAAAGCGATGGAATGCTGGACTTTATTGAAAGTCTGCGGGGCCTTGTCGAGGGCGATTGGATTGACCTCAAGACTGCCCTGCAGTATGCTCCCAATGTTGAAGAACTTAAAATGGCTCTTAAGGGAATAAGATCCAGGGGCTAAAATAATATTTAAGGAAAGATACCGGAGTAACTGATGCCGACAATTACAGCGATGATTGATATGGGGTTTTATATCTCACCTGTCAAATTGGTCGTTTTCGTATTCGGATTTCTTGCCTGGCTGCCGTTGCTGAAATGGGTAAACCGGGACGCTGCTAAAGTCAGAACAATGGTGCAAAAATGGACCATCGCCATCTTTGTCGCGGGCGCAGCGGGACTGCTTGTCTGGCTCATAATACCGCTTTTCATAATCGGGCTGCCTATGTATATAATTGCCGTAGGCACAACTGCTGTAGTCTATATTATGCATAGAAACAGCCTTGTTGACATATATCAAAAGGTACTTACAAAAGAACATATCAAAAGCCTGTTCGTAAATGAGCAGAAACAGGTTGAAAAAATCACAAAGGGGCTTGTCTTTATCACAGCCAACAAAAACAAGGCTCCAGTCCCTCAGACCAAAACACCTGAATTTTTCGGCTATAAAACTTCTCAGGAATTCTTCGATGACGCTATTTGGCGAAGAGCGGAGTATGTTTTGCTTACACCGGTTGACCAACAGTACAATGTTCAGTATGTAATTGACGGTGTAATTGAAAAACAACAGCCCCGGGGCAGAGAAGAAATAGAATATTTTATTCATTACCTGAAAAACCTTGCCGACCTCGACATTGAAGAACATCGAAAACCGCAGACAGGCAAATTCACCATTCAGAAAGACGGGAAATCCCTTGGGTGGGAAGTTTCAATGGCAGGAACGACTGCAGGCGAACAGGTAAGACTCAAATCAATGGCCGAATACAGTCTCAAGATGCTGCCGGACCTGGGACTGATGTCTGACCAGTTCGAAAAATTCAAAGCAATCGCCAAAGACCCGAAAGGGATATTTATTATAACAGGTCCCAAAAAAAGCGGGGTAACCACAACACTCTATTCACTTATCCGAAACCATGACCCGTTTCTGAATAATATCAATACCGTTGAAAAACGCCCCGCGGGAGAAGTCCCAAATATAACTCAAAATGTCTTTTCTCTCAGCGACACAGGAACAACTACCTATGCCAAAAAATTCCAGTCTATATTGCGGGTCGGCCCGGACATTGTAGGTATCGAACATTGCGAAGAAAAAGGCGTGGCAAAACTTGCCTGTGCAGCCGCAAGAGACGGCAGGATGGTCTATGCAACATTCGAGGCGACAAGTACTATCGAGGCCCTGGGCAAATGGATTAATTTCGTCGTGGATAAAAATGTAGCTATCGACTGTCTTATAGGCATCAGCAATCAGAGACTGGTAAGAAAACTATGCCAGCAATGCCGTCAGCCTTATGAACCTAACAAAGAATTGCTCCGCAAACACAATATCCCGGCAGATAAAATCACGGCGTTTTACAGACCCGGAGAACCCCAGCACAAGCGACGAAAAGTCATCCTGTGTCCGCACTGTCAAGGCACAGGGTTTTACGGCAGAACGGCTATATTCGAAACGATTATTTTTGACGACCAGATAAAGCCGCTCCTCAAGCAGGCAAAGAGTAAGAATGATATCGCAAGTATATTCAGACGGGCAAGAATGCTTTACCTGCAGGAACAGGCTATAAGAAAAGTTGCCGAGGGCATAACTTCCGTGAACGAAGTTATCCAGACTCTTTCGGCATCTCGTGAAGGCGCTAAAAAAACACAGGCAAAAAGTTAAAGGCAAATAAAAAATGCTCGCGGAACTTATTGTAATAGCGGTAATACTGGCAACTATCGGTTTTGCTTATCTTAAAGGCTCAACTATAAAATTATTTCTGCTTTTGGTAAACGGCTTTATCTCATCAACTATCGCTTTAGCCTTTTTTGAGACGGCAGGACGGATGATACTCGGTTATGGCTACGGCGGCCAATGGGTCTTTGGCGGCAGCTTCATTCTTATTTTTATCGTTGTTTTTTTACTATTAAATATCCTGACAGACGAACTGGCGCCGGAAAACGTATATTTCGGAGATTTTCCTGACAGAGCCATCAGGTCTTTTATCGCTATATTTGCCGGACTTGTCATCGCGGGAGTTATTCTCATAGCAGCCGCACTGATGCCGATAGAAACTAAATGGCCTTATGAACGATTCAACCCGCAAAATAAAAACCTCCGCCCGGCAGACCCCGATAAAGGATTAATTTTAAACGCTGATGGCTTTACCGCAGGTCTCGTATCCTGGTTCAGCCGCGGCTCAATGAGCGGAAAGAACAGTCTTGCGGTATTTCATCCCAATTTCCTCAACGAAATACATCTGAATCGTATCGGAAACAGTGAAACTAATCTGATTATGGCAGGTAATCGGGCTATTGAAGTCAAGGCCGCCTGGATTGCCCCTGCCGAACTATTGTCTGCTTCTGATAATCAGCTTTTAAGTCCCGACGCAGGCAAAAAAATCGCCATAGTTCGAGCCGGAATAAGCAGCGGAACAATAAAAGATGGAGGAGCAGTGCCGGAAAGCGGGACAATGTCATTTACAATGGCTCAGGTAAGACTAATATGCAAAAGTAGTGATTCCGCAAACAACCTCACAGGCGGCGGTGAATTAGTATATCCGGTTGGTTTTATCAAAAGTGGAAATATTGCCGAACACAAAAATATTACCGATGAGATTGAACTGACTGGAAAAGATTTCTCCGGCGGCTCTAAATGGTATGATTTTATCTTCTACGTGCCTGATGATACCGTCCCTGTAATGCTCCAGTTTAAACTTAACGCTGCTGCTCATGTAGGAAAAATGGTCAGTGGTGACAAAATACCGGCTTCGTTATAAACTTCACACAGGTTCGCTGCGAGGATTTGAAATATTACAGAGGGGAAATCTGGTTTGTTTTGGCCGGTTATCTCAAGTTTCTACAAGCTGTAATTCCCGAGTGTCAACTTCCATCAGATTATCAAGATATCTGCTCAAATCCGAGATAGAAAAATGAGCAAGAAATTCAGGCTTTGCACTCTTGTTGATTTGACAGATAAAGTCGATTATTTCCCGCTTACTCATTTTTTCATCTCCAAATATCATAACATCTTTCTGCTATTTAAATATCGGAACAAAGTGCGATTTTTCTTTAAACCCTGAAAACAAGGGTTTTTAACGCCCTATAACAGGGGACACTATATATCGGCAGGACAATAAAGTTTTTACATTATATAGTTGCACTTTCCAGCCTGATTTGTACCATTAATGCGTGTCCTATAAAAGCGGCGTCGGCGGACAACAGGGCTTCATAAAAAAATTTGCAATTATTTTTTAATCTTCGTTTTATTTCATCCGCCCTCCGGACACCGGAACTTACATTTGTCGCAAGTGTTTTTATGTTTGAACTTAATGACAATGCATACAATCGGTCTTTGAGCCCCGAAATGCCCAAATTTAAACTCTGGACATCAATGGGGCTGCTGCTTACCTATAAATGCTCTGCCGCTTGTGCCTTTTGCTATTATAAATGCAATCCTCAAAAGGCGGGGCTTATAAGCATCGCAAACGCCATTGCCGCCTGGAAGAGCTTAAAAACCATTGCGGGCGAATCCGCCAAAATACACATCACCGGCGGCGAACCGTTCTTATACTGGCAGCACCTGACCAAACTGCTTGAAACCGCCGCAGAACTCGGGCTGGGTCCAGTCGATATGGTAGAAACCAACGGCTTCTGGGCGGATGAAAAAACTGATATCATAGACAAGCTCAAATTCCTTGATTCTCACAATGTCAAAAAGCTGAAAATAAGCTACGACCCCTTCCACGCTGAGTTTGTCGAGTACGATAAAGTTAAGCTTCTGGCAGAAACCGCCTGTCAAATCCTCGGCCCCGAAAGGGTGCTCGTCCGCTGGCAGGAATACATCCAAAAAGACCTGTCGGTTAAAAACCTTTCTGAAGAAGAAAAAACAGCATTTTTCAGCAATTCCATCAAAGAACACCCCTGCCGATTTACCGGCCGGGCCGCAGATAAACTTGCGCAAGTATCGGCGAATAAAGAACTTGAAGAAATAGCCAAAAAATCCTGTAAAAATTCCTTTCTTGGTGCCAAAGGCATTCATATTGACCCTTACGGCAATATCTTCAGCGGGGTATGCAGCGGGATAATCATTGGAAATATCAATGAAAAGCCTCTTGAGCAGGTATGGCTGGATTTTAACCCAACCAAAGAAGAGTTTTTGAGCGTATTATTTAATAATGGCCCTGCCGGCCTGCTCGAAAAAGCAATTAAGCAAGGATACGAAAAAAGCCGATTATATTCAGGTAAGTGCCATTTATGCACAGCTTTACGGCAGTTTTTCTTTGACAAAAGACAATTGCTTAAGATAATTGGCCCAAGAGACTGTTATGCATAAAGAGTTCATGGAAGTGTAAATGAGCGAAATGAATTACGACTCAATTTTTGGCAGGCTGGTTCTCGACCAGGGATATTGCACCGAAGAGGAACTGGCCTATTGCAAACAACAGCTCAAGGACAGTCCCAAAGACGAGCTGGTTACACTTGAACAGCTTTTAATATCCAATCGTTTCATCACTCCCGGCCAGGCAAAAAGGATAAAGCGATTCAGTAAGGAGAGCACCAAGGAAACTAAGAACGTGGCTGAACAAATCCCCGGCTATAAAATCCTTGGCAAGCTTGGCGCCGGAGCAATGGCTATTGTTTACAAAGCCAAGCAGCTTAGTCTCGACCGTATCGTGGCGATAAAGATTCTGCCTCGCAGGTTCAGTGAGAATAAGGATTATGTCCAAAGATTCTACAAGGAAGGCAAAGCTGCCGCCAAATTAAATCATAACAACATCGTGGGGGCTTACGATGTAGGCGAAGCAGGCGGTTATCATTATTTTGTGATGGAATATGTTGAGGGCAAAACCCTTTACGAGGACATCTCAAAAGGCAAAATTTTCTCCGAAAAAGAAGCGATAGATGTCGTAACACAGGTTGCCAACGCCCTTGCCCACGCCCACGCAAGGGGACTGATTCATAGAGATGTTAAGCCGAAAAACATAATGATTAATCCCGCCGGTATCGTAAAGCTCGCAGACCTCGGTCTTGCCCGCGATGCGTCCGATGTGGAGATGGCTAAAAGTGAAGCCGGAAAGGCTTTCGGCACACCTTACTATATTTCTCCTGAGCAAATCAGGGGCGAAATGGATCTTGATGCACGCGGCGATATTTATTCGCTCGGCGCTACATTCTATAATATGGTTACGGGAAGAGTCCCTTTCGAAGCTTCGACACCTTCAGATGTAATGAAAAAACATTTAAGGGAACCGCTCATTCCGCCGGACCATATCAATACATCTCTTTCGGCAGGAGCGTCGGAAGTCATTGAAATGATGATGGCAAAACGCAAAGAAGACAGATATTCATCCGCTGAAGAACTGCTTACAGACCTTGATGCTGTTCGCAGAGGAGAACCGCCTCTAAGGGCAAGAAGAAAATTCAACCTCACAGACCTTCAGGAACTCGGGGAAGGCCAATCCATCGAACCCCAGACAGACACTTTCCATGACGAAGCCCTGATAAGCAGATATAAGGCAATGGTTGTCATCCTCGGCTCGGTAATAGCGGTTCTTGTACTGCTGGTTGTCTTCCTTTTCGCCTCAAAATAACTGTCCTTTCCTGTGTTTTGCATTGACTAATTAGCCATTTGGGCCCATTATATTACTGTTTTTTGGTCTTTTGCGGAGTCTTTATGTCAAAAGGAGGTGCACATTTTACATCGCAGGAGCTTGCTCTTGTCCTGAGCCATTACGACATCGGTATTATCCAACACATAAAACCGCTCGTCTCAGGCAATAGACGCGCCCCCAAACAAATTGTCGTTTCCGACGCCGGCAAATACCTGCTCAAAAGACGCGCAAAAGGTAAGGACGACCATTACCGTGTCGCATTCGCCCATGCTGTCCAGAACCATCTTAAGGGTAAAAATAATTTCCCGGTTCCCCGGCTTATCACTGCCAGGGATGAAAAAAACACCTTTCTCGAACTTGAAGGCCACATTTACGAACTCTTCGAATTCATAAACGGGACGAGATTCGAAGGCAGAATGGAAGCAATCGTTGACGCCGGCTCTGTCCTCGCAAAGTTTCACAGCTTTTTACAAAAATTTTCATATCAGCAAATGCCGCCCAAAGGCAGCTTTCACAACTGCCGCTCGGTAAGAAGCCACCTAAAGAAAATAAGTTCCGAGAAAAACGGCGAAACCGGACAGGATTTCCGCAAAACAGTGGAGTTGCTGATGACAATGTACAACAATTCAAGTGTAAATATAAATCAGCTCGGTTTCGACGATTGGCCTAATCAGATTATCCACGGCGATTGGCATCCCGGCAATATGCTCTTCAGCGGCAGAAAAATCGTTGCCGTTCTCGATTTTGATTCGCTCAAAGTTGCACCGGCGATAACAGACATCGCAAATGGAGCCTTACAGTTTTCAATCGTCGGCGGAAGACCCAACCCAGCCGATTGGCCAGACTATCTCGACCAGTCAAAATTAGTCCATTTTATTTATGGCTACTGCGAAGTAAATATGCTCGATGAAAGTCAGCTTGAAACTCTGCCGGATTTGATGATTGAAACCCTTATAGCCGAAGCGGTTTTGCCGATAGCGGCAACAGGCTTTTTTGTAAATCTCTCCGGCGACGACTTCCTGAAGATGATTCAAAGAAAATGCTCCTGGATTGATAAGAACAAAGATACGCTTTTAGAAGCCATCAAGCATTCTCTGCAGGATTTGTCGAAATGACCGCTAAAAAAATAACCACGAGACAGAAAATCGTCGCCGCAGCGAAGAATCTATTCAGTACCCACGGCTACAGCGAAACAACAATCAACGATATAATCACCGCGGTGGGGATAACAAAAGGCGCTTTTTACCATTATTTTAAAAGCAAAGAGACCATCTGTACCGAAATAATAGATGACATAAGAAATGATTATCAAAACATCTTTGAGGCTCTCCCGAAAAACGCTAACCCTCTTGAAAAGCTAAAGGCCGCAATCAGGCAAATCCTCGAATTGAACTGCTCCGGTCAGTGGGTCAACTGCAAACTCCTGTTGCACATCAGCACACAAGCCCATCTCTTAAAATCTCCTATAAAACAAAAACTCGACAGCTTCTGGAAATGGTATATAGACCAGTATCGTCAATTGATAATCCAGTGCAGGGATTTGAAACTGATAGGCAATAAGCTTTCCGCTCAGCAGCAGACCGATTTAATTGTAAGTGTTCTGATTGGAAATATCTGGACAAAAACGGTTTTTGACACCAGTGCAGATAACGAAATTGTCGATTACATCATCGAAAAATTATAGCTTTTTAAGCCGAACACAGCCTTTGCAAATCGCCGATTTTAAGCTGTTTGACAGAATCTACCACTAAATCCGCATCGTTTAATTCATCAGTGGAATAGCTGTTGGTTACAGCGATTACTTTCATACCCGCCCGTTTGGCGGAAATAATTCCCCATTGTGAATCTTCGACAACTGCGCACTGCCCGGCCAGAATCAGTGAACCCGAAACTGCGTTAAGTTCTTCAAGGGCCATAAGATAGCCTTCGGGGTGCGGCTTGCCCTGCGACACATCATCGGCAGAAACAATAACATCGAAAGAATTTTCAATGGCTGAGCCGGTAAGCATAATCTTTATATCAGCAAGACTAGCCCCGGAATTGATAGCGACATTTACCTTGTTATTTTTAAGCTGTCCAATCAGTTCCGAAACACCGTCAATCAGATGGTCGATTTGTTTGATAAGTTTTTCAAAAGCAACCGCCTTTTTTTCAACAAGCTGGTCTATGGAAATACCTTTGTAATCCGCTTTGTGCCTGTCTTTCACGGCTTCAAACAGTTCGTAATCCGTAAAGCCCAGATACTCGGCGTAATACTCCTCTTTGCTGAGTTGAAACCCGAACCCCTTAAGCACTTCATTTGTGGCTGCAAAATGACACGGTTCGGAATCCGAAATCACCCCGTCAAAGTCAAATATTACAGCTTTTACCACCCTTGTTATTTCTCCTGTGGCACTGGTCCAGCAAGAGCCTGATATTGTTCGAATGTTGACTTATCGCCGCTGAGTATCATATCGACAAGCGACTTTATCACCGGAGTGTTTTTCGTTATATATCTGCGGGCAACCATCTCTTTGCGTTTCTTCATACTAACTGTTTGCTCTTGGCCGTTGTTTTTGCCGTCGGCAACATCAACTTCCATATCAAATTTGCTGCTCGCCTGGCTGCAGAACAAATAACCACAGATGATATAAATCGCGGAATCCACAAGTGCTCTGCCGCAGAGGTCCATATAATCGATGCCCGTTTCTTTTGCGAAAGCCGCCGCCTTGAGCAGAATCTCTGTATTCTGCTTAAGAATATCGAGCAGGTCTTTAACCTGCGGTTCGTAGTTTTCGGCCGTAAGCTCTCCGATATATTTTTCTACTGTCCCGCTGCATACGCCTCTGACAGCCGCGACAACCTGCAATTGGCTCGTGCCTTCGTATATTGTCGTGATTCTCGCGTCTCTGGCGTATCTTTCACACGGATAGTCCCGCATAAATCCGCTGCCGCCGAGAACCTGTATCGAATTATATGTAATCTTATTGCACATCTCCGAGCTCAAATACTTCGTCATCGGCGTAAGCATACCTGCATATCGCCCGTATCGTCTGGAAACCTCTTTGAGTTTTTTAAGCTCTTCTTTCTCCGCAGGCGGGTCAAGTTCCAGCGTTTTCTTATAACCCACATCGTAATCGACCACCCTGCTCGTCTCGTAAAGCAGTGCACGGGCAGCTTCAATGTCAATTTTCATATCAATAACCATATCGCGAACCGCCGGCAGTTTTTCAATCGGTCCGCCGAACTGCTTTCTGCTGGCTGCGTAATCTCTTGCAACCCTGAAAGCGGCCTCGGCGATTCCGAGTCCTTGAGCCGATATACCAAGTCTCGCTCCGTTCATAAGAGCCATAACATAAGGAGCAAGTCCGCGTTTTCTTTCGCCAATTATTTCGCAAGGCGTATTATCAAAGAACAGCTCACAGGTAGGCGAACCATGAATACCGAGTTTGTCTTCAATTCTGCGAACGTGAACCGTCGGCCCCCTATCGCATACAAACAGACTCAGGCCGAGTCCGCCGCTTCTGTCAGGCTCGCTTCTGGCAAGAACCAGCAGCACTTCGCCGCAACCATTGGTTATAAAGCGTTTTACGCCGTGCAGATACCAGTTGCCGCTGTCATCCTGAAATGCCTTTAATTTACAGCTTTGCAGGTCGCTTCCCGCATCAGGCTCAGTTAGAACCATCGCGCCAGTTATCTTTCCCGCCGCAAAATCGTGCAGGTATTTCTGCTTTATTTCTTCCGATGCAAAAGCATTGATTGTCTCGGCTATACCCTGAAGACCAAAAAGATTCATTAACGAAGCATCAGCACGAGAAACTATTTCGATGGAAATTGAGTGGGCAAGGTTTGGAAAATTCAGTCCGCCAAATCTGTGCGGCAGAGTGGAACCCATAACGTGAGCTTTTGCGAGCATATCGAGCGATTCCCTTGTGCCGTCAGCGTAACTGACAGTACCATCTTCATTAAGAGTGCTTCCCTGCCTATCGATATCTTCAGAACGCGGAGCAATAAAGTCGCCGCTGAGTTTGCCTATCGAATCAAGCACAAGGTCATAATTTTCGATTGCCTCGGCGGCATCAGCGGGAGCGTAATCAAATTCCTTTGCGAACTTGAAGCCCTCTTCTATAAGATTGGCAGCGCCTACCATATCCATATGCCTGAACAAAAACTGAATATCGTCGTTATCTTTGTAAAAATTAGCCATCTTTTAAACTCTCGCCTTTATAGCTTTTATCATCTTTGGAACGATTTCATTAAGGTCGCCGATAACTTTATAATGAGCGATATCGAAAATCGGGGCCTGCGGGTCGTTGTTGATTGCGATAATCTTTTGACTTTCACCCATACCAGCCTGGTGCTGGATAGCTCCGCTTATTCCGACCGCGATATACAAACTCGGCCTTACCGTCGTGCCGGTCTGTCCTACCTGGTGGTCTCTGTCGATAAATCCCAAATCGACCGCCGCTCTCGTAGCCCCCGGCGCCGCGCCAAGTGCGTTGGCAAGGTCCCAGATAAGCCGGAAGTTTTCCTTGCTGCCGACACCTGCCCCGCCGGATACGACTATCCTCGATGCCTTGAGATTAACCTTTTTTTCACGTTTATGTTCATTGAGAATTTCTATCGGCAGCTCGTCGTGCGTCAGATGTACTTTCTCAGCAATAATTTCATGTTTTCTTGCGGTAAGCGGCTCCGGCATCGGCATAACGCCTTCGCGAACAGTTGCCATCTGCGGCCAGCGGTCGTAATTGATAATCGTCGCGATAATATTTCCGCCGAACGCAGGCCTTATCTGAAGCAGTAGATTCTTATGAACTACATCTTTGTTCTCATGGTCGCCGATTTGCAAATCGGTGCAGTCCGCGGTAAGACCTGCTTTTGCTGCACTCGCTACTCGTGGGGCAAGGTCCCTACCGCACGCACTTGCGCCGTAAATCATTATCTGCGGCTCGTACTTGTGAATAAGGTCGTATATCACCTTGCCGTAGCTATTGGCCTGGTAGTGTTCGAGCAGCGGATGCTCAAGCACATAAACCTTGTCCGCTCCGTAATGGCAAAGCTTTTCCGTAAGTCTCTTAACCTCATCGCCGATAAGGACTGCTCCGACTTTAACGCCGAGCGTATCGCCGAGCGTCCTTGCCCTCCCAAGGAGTTCAAGGCCGATATCCTCGAGGTTGCCTTCGTGCTGTTCGGCGAACACCCATACTTCTCCGTTTCTGTTGACTGAAATCATAGATTATCCTGAAACTAACTTATAGTCTTATCGCTTATTAATTCGTGAATCATATCCGCAACGCCCTTATCGCTCGGCTCAATCGTCTTGCTCTCGCGCGCGGTCAGAACAACGCTTTGAATGCGGTGCACTTTTGTCGGCGAACCGTCCCTGCCGCACCACTGCAAATCGGCGCCGAGATAATCAAGGTCCCACTGCTTTATCAAAAGACCTTTTTTCTCAAGCTCCTCTGTCTTGGTCCGCCCAAGCTGTTTCAGTTCCTCGTCACTTGCGTGAGGATTGTCCTGTTTAAGCTGCATCTGAATCTCGACCGGTGTCCTGGCCTTTTTATATTTCATTAGTCTCTTCGCAACCGCAACTCTCGGTTCGTTTGCCTCGTCAATAACGGTAAGCAGCACCGGCAGCTTACATTTTACTTCCTGCCAGCCGTTACCGATATTGCGTCTTGCGGTGATGACCTTTTCTTCAAGACTGAGAAGTTCTTCAAGATAAGTAATCTGAGGAATACCGAGTTTTTCGGCAAGCTGAGGTCCTACCTGTGCGGTATCGCCGTCGATTGCCTGTCTGCCGCAAAGTACAATATCATAATCCAGTTTCTTGACTGCACAGCTTAATATATAGCTCGTCGCGAGTGTATCGCTTGCCGCACAGCGTCTGTCTGTAATCAAAACCGCGTCATCTGCACCGCGATATAAAGACTCCCGCAGAATTGCGCTTGCCGCAGGCAGTCCCATAGTTATAACGGTTACCTTGCCGCCGTATTTGTCTTTTATATCCAGCGCCAATTCAAGTGCGTTAAGGTCTTCCGGATTGAAAATCGCCGGCAACGAGCCTCTATTGACCGTACCGTCGTCGTTCATCGCTTCGCCTGTAATCTTTTTGGTATCAGGCACCTGTTTTACCGATACTACACAATTATAAGCCAATCTGACCTCCTTACATCAGGAATTTCAATGGTTTTAAGAGCGGTTAGTTTAGCTAAATTTGAACACAAGTCAACCCAAAAACGCCTTGTCGATAAACAAGACAGAGATTATTCTCTGACCGGCATAATTCCGACACCGCCGCTCAGTACCGCGCTGGCCGAACCTGTCTTGAGATTGTATTCGACTCCCTCGGTAAACACGCCGTTAAGCATACAAGGCATTTCCTCGCTGCCAGAGACAGTCATAAAATCTTCCGTGGCGTTATATGTTAGTTCCTCACCTGCGAATTCGTACCTGCCCTGTTCATAGTACACTATTCCGCCCGTCGCATTGAGCCGTTTCAGTTGTGCCTTGCCCTTTATCGGCTCGAAATAGTCTATATCAATCTGACGGGTATCGATTGTAATCCTTTGCCCATAACCCTTATCAAGAATAGGCAGATATCCGATATGGATTCCGCCGCTTTCTTCGCTGGTCGCTCTGACGTGCATTGCATTTGTGTCCCAGACAAGCTTTGTAAATCCTTCGACCAGTGCGTAGCAGAGTTTGTCCAGCGATTTTTGTCCGGTAGGCCTAGTGGGATTTTGTGTGGTATTGCCGTACTCGATTTTACCTTTGCCCGTGGCGATTATATCCTCCGTCGCACGGTCGTAATCGATTCTTTCGGATTTAAGCCTTACATGGCTCAGTTTTGTTTTGTCGAGCATCCTTATCGACTCAAGCCGGACATTCGGCCCAAGAACTGTTATGTGCGATATGCCCCCTGCGGCC
Organism: Planctomycetota bacterium; assembly: GCA_018828825.1. GTDB lineage: Bacteria > Planctomycetota > Phycisphaerae > Sedimentisphaerales > UBA12454 > UBA12454. The sequence goes on from JAHJUV010000110.1 coordinate 23,046, forward strand.
ATAATATCTTTGCTGCCCTGCTTTTCGGTAAGATTCGCAATAAGCTTGCTGCCGTAAAAGACGTTTTCCTCGTCATAATATTCGGTCTGCTTGACAAACTTGCCTTTTACATCACCGTAAAAAGTCGCCACCTTATCAGGCACAACAAAATCTGCGCCCTGCTTTGCGCTTATAATAAACGGTACTTTCCCTCGTCCTTTGGCGGTTTCCATCTCAGGATAAAAAACAAGCTCCACATCTCCGACCGCGCTGGCGGTCTGACTGGCGATGTCATAATCAACCTTCTGGCCTATAAGCACATTTCGCTGACCGAGCTTGTAAAAAAGCTTGCTGCTCAACTGATAAAACCCCCTGAACTTGTCGGGCTTAAAATCGTCATAAAGACTTGTTACCAAAGGCTTTACTATCATAGGCCCGTCGCACTTTACCGTAGCTGCTACGGGTATTTGCCGCCAGGCCTTTGGCGGCTGGGGCTTTTTCTCAGGCATTGTCAAATTTTCCGCAGCAATAGCAGCCTGCTGACCGGATTGCTTTGGCGATGACGGCTGCGGTTCTGTTTTAGGCTGCTGACTTTGCTGGTCTTTCTGCGGCTGGGATTCTAATTGAGGCTCTCCGTTCTGCTGGTCATTTTGCGACCAGAGAAGATTTTTTATGGCAATCTCTTCGGAAAGAACAACTTCGCTTTTATATTCTATTATTACATTATCTCTGAACAGGCACTGATATTCGTCCTCATTCTGAGTTTGCTGAACCGGTTCTTTCACAATAGCAGGTTCAGCCGGCACGCTGTGAACTTCGGCAGGTTTTTCAGCTTTGGACACCTGCGATGTCTGCGGCGCCGGCGGTACGGTCTTTTTCGTTTCGCCGCCCGGCTGTTCCAGTCTTTTTATATTCAGATAATCAACCCTCTTTATTTTGAGATATTCCAGCTTGTTGGTGGCGTTGTTATAAACAATTTCCAGACCTTTTCCCATCAGGTCGGCGTCGGCTGAGACGAAATTAACATCGTTATCCGACCATAACATCGAGCGGTCGCTGTCGAAGGCCACATCTTTAAGATAAATAAAACTTTCAGAACGATTTGCTCCCTGCGGAATAACGTGAACCAGAACATCGCCTTTTAAAATAGCCGTCTTTGGTGCAGGGTCTCCTCCTTCGACATTTTCAAGCTCAACTGTGCCCGTATCCGCGGTGATATTACAGCGGAGGTTGTCCTGAAAAACATTCATATAGGGTTTGTATAGGTCCCATTCGTTGCCGCTTTTGTGCAGCACTTTTTCGAAACCGACAACACGCCTGAGTTTCCGTGTTTTTGGGTCCACCGTCTCAAAGCGGGCGCGTTCAACATATTCGAGTTTTGCCTGTCCTATCTGTCCGACATTGGCATCGCCGGGTATCGCATTCATATCCCCAATCTGATAATCCGGCCTCGATATTCTTATAACGCCTACATTGCCGAATATCCTGTAAAACAGAAACACAATCAGCACAACAAGAAACGAAGTAAACCAGATTTTGAATTTTCTGCTAAGAATCATAATACTGCTGGTTTAATCTCAAACAAGATAACGTTCCATAAGGGCCGCCCATTGGCCGGTGTTCTTGAGGATATATTCCACAACCTCCCTCACAGCTCCGCTGCCGCCGGTTCTTGAGGTTACATAATGAGCGCAGCTTTTAAGTTCGCCCACCGCATTCGCCACGGCAATACCGAAGCCAACACGTCTTAGGATAGGAATATCCAGTACATCATCGCCGATATAGGCAATGTTTTTCGGCTCAAGTTTAGAATCCGCAAGGAGCTTCTCGAAGCAGTCCAGTTTTCGCTGACAAGGCTGATACACAAAGTCTATTTCCATTTCTTTGGCCCTTTGTTTTGTTACGACACTTTCCCTGCCGCTTATCAGCGCCGCTTTCAGGCCCGCCCTTCGCCACATTCTTATGCCGTGGCCATCCAGCAGATTAAAGGTCTTCTGTTCTGAACCGTCGGAGCTTATCGTTATAGTTCCATCGGTCAAAACGCCGTCAACGTCCATCGCCAGCAGTTTTATCTGATTAAGTTCCGTCTGCCGTATGGCATCCCTTAGCAGATTGCTTATCTGTGTCATCTGTCCGCTACCCTACAATCTTTATCGCGACAATATCCTGTACGTCGATTAGGCCGATGGGTTTTTCCTGCTCATCGACAACCGGCAAATCGTCAATTCTATGCTTATGAAATATTGCCATAGCCTCGGCGGCAAGAGCACTGGCCTTGATTCGCTTGCAGTTGGCGGTCATTATGTCTTTTACCGTATATTCAAAAACTTTGACCCCGCCTTGCGCCATAAGCCTTCTCAAATCCGCATCCGTAACGATTCCCGCCAGTTTGCCTTTAGAATCGACAACCATTACGGCTCCGTGTCTTTTCACATCACCGTTTTTCTCAAGAAGCTGCCTGACCGTATCGGTAATTTTCGCGATGGGCAGTTTCTCCCCCGCCTTAAACATCATCGATTGTTCGACTGTTATGAGTTTTGCCCCCAGCGAACCTGCCGGGTGAAATCTCGCGTAATCCTCGATGCTGAAATCCCTGGCCTTCATTACTATAAGTGCCAGCGCATCGCCTATCGCAAGCATACAGGTAGTCGAAACGCTCGGCGCAACACCAAACGGACAAGCCTCGTCGAGCTCACCCATACACAAAACAATATCGCTGTGTGCGGCAAGACGCGAATCCTTGTTGGCGGTAATCGCTACCAGTTTCACCTCAAGCTGTTTGACTATATTTATCAGACGGATAACTTCATCCGTCTCTCCGCCGTAACTCAGCACAAGCACGACATCGCCTTTTCTCAGTCTTCCCAAGTCGCCGTGTACGGCTTCAGCCGGATGCAGAAAATGGCTCGGCGTTCCTGTCGATGCAAGCGTAGCGCTGATTTTCCTGCCGACAATTCCTGCTTTTCCGATACCCGTAACAATAACTGCACCTTTGCAGTTATAAATAAGTTCCGCCGCTTTGGCAAAGGCCTTATCGACAAGCTCGGCCATTTTCGCCACGCCTTTCGCCTCAGCGTTTATTACCTGCCTTGCGTATTCAAGGTCAAATACCATTTAATCGCTCCATTAATACCCGCTAAATACAGATTCTAAATCTTCACAATTCCTTCACGTTCGTCGAAACATATTACATTATATCTATCCGCAGGACAAGTTTCATCAGGACGGATTATTATCTGCTTTTGTTCATTCACTTCTATTTTGGCAATCGTTGCCCGGCGGTGATTAAGCAGAAAATCCGCAACCGCGGGCGCTACTCCCAGTTCTATCCTTTTTACTTCTTTCTTCGATGCCGCCATACCAAGCGTTCTCAGCGCCTCTATCGCGGCCGATTCGGGACTCTTTATCATCCCGCTTCCGGCACAGAACGGACATTCGAGGTAATTGCTCAACTGCAGGCTCGGCCGCACCCTTTGTCTTGTCATCTCGATAATTCCAAACGCGCTGATTCGCAATATCCTGCTCCGGGCACGGTCACTCACCAAAGCGGCTCGAAACGCCTTTTCCACTTCCCTTCTGTTTTTGCTGTCCCGCATATCGATAAAATCGCAGATAATCAAACCGCCCATATCGCGAAGCCTCAACTGCCGCGCGATTTCTTTTGCGGCCTCGAGATTTATCTTCAAAGCGGTTTGCTCGGCGTTTTCGTGCCTTGTATATTTGCCGCTGTTGACATCTATCGCCACAAGAGCCTCAGTCTGCTCGATAACGATTGACCCGCCGCTCTTCAAATCCACTTTCCGCGAGTGAATCTTCCGTATTTCATCTTCTATCCTGTATTTGTGAAACAGCGGCACTCTTCCGTCGTGATATGTAACACGCTTTATCATCCTCGGCTGAACTATTCCCAGAAAATCCCTGATTCTGCGGCAGACATTCTCGCTGTCGCATATAATCTTGTTTATATTATTGTTGAAAATATCCCGCATTGTACGAATCACAAGGTCCGACTCCCGATACAGCTCCGCCGGCGCCTTTATCGTATCGATTCGTTTTTGAATCGCCTTCCACAATCTGCCGATATAGTCCATATCCTTTTGGATATTTCTTTTTGAGCAGCCCTGGCTTGCGGTACGAAGTATAAAACCGGCCTTTTCCGGCGGATGAACCTCGTCAAGAATCGCCCTCAGTCTTGCCCGCTCCTGCTCGTCTTCAATCTTCTGCGAAACGCCCATATTATGCATCCACGGCATCATCACCAGGTACTTGCCCGGCAGCGACAGATATGTCGACAGCGTAGGCCCCTTGGTATTTATGCCTTCTTTCGTAACCTGTACGATGATATCCTGACCCTTTTTAACACACTGCTGGATGGGCGGCCTTTCCCTAAGCGATTTTCGTTTGCCGATATGCTCGGTATATTCCTGCCCCTTGCGCATAAAGCATCGCGGGTGCAGGTCGCTTATATGCAGAAATCCATTCTTGCCCATACCGAAATCGATAAATGCCGCCTGTATCGCAGGCTCTACATTCACCACTTTCCCCTTGTAAATATTGCCGACATGGCTCGTCACTGAAGGTCTCTCGATATAGAGCTCCTCAAGACTGTTGTTTTCAACAACAGCAATCCTGCATTCAGCAGCCTCGGCAAAATTTATTAACATTTCTACTGCCATATATTTATTGTCCTTAATTTGTCTGCCAGTTGACTTTTTTTCTGACCATTGAGATGCCGACATTCTCCGGCTTTAATCCCAAAAGTCTTGCTATTTCATCCGGCCTTATTGTTCCTTTATCAGTAATTTTACATACGATTTTTATACCTTCGCCAATCCGCTCGACAGATTTAATAAATCCTCCTACATCAGCGGTTTTCACAGAGCCTTTTTCATCCAGTCTTCTCTCAATCGTTATCTTTTCGCCCGCCCGGACAAGGCTGTTAAGTTTATCCGCCTGTGCCCAAACTTCTTCGAGTTCCTTTTCGTCTTCTATCCTGATAAGATATTCCGCTTCAAGCGGCTTATAAGCAATCCTTCCATCACAAATTATCAGTTCCGCCAGGGAAAACCCTTCCGGCAGTTGAGCCGAAATCCTCTTGTAAAGCTCCTTGTTCTGTTCTGCCGTTCCGCTGCCCGCTGCCTGGATTTGTGCGTAGAAAAGCTCATCATCCGATGCAAGTCCCACGCTTTTCGGCAGCGGCAGTGACAGCTTTGGACGTGAATTATAACCCTGACTGTATATCAGATTTATTTCACTGCGTACAAGAGCCCTTTGAACTGTCCTGAACCCTTCCTGATGTGATAAGAATCTGACACTGCCCTGTATCTTATATCTTCCAACCAGCGTCTGTACACCCGGATTTATCTGCTGTCTCCTAATTTATAAAAATTGATTTCATTTTTTCTTAATATAACTTTTTTTAAAAAAAAGCTATCCGCCTCCGGCGGATTCCATAATTTTAATTTTTAAATTTTAAATTTATTTAAAACACTTCGGGAAGAACCTTCATCGCCGCACTTCGAAGGTAATTTATAACTTCCCGTTCCGAACTCATCATAAGAACTTTCCGTGCGATAATATTGCAGGACTCTACCGTAACCGAGCGGACAAGTTTTTTAATTTCCGGTATCATCGGCGGTGCAAGCGAAAACGTCCTGAACCCAAGCCCCAGCAGCAGCATCACAAACTCCGGCTCCGAGGCCATCTCGCCGCAGACACTGACGCTTATTTTTGCCTTGTTCGCATCGTGTATAATGCTGCGCAAAAGATTTACCACTGCCGGATCTGCTCCGGAATATAAAGTAGAAACTCGCTCGTTCCCGCGGTCAACTGCCAGTGTATATTGAATAAGGTCATTTGTTCCAATACTGAAGAAATCCGATTCGCTGGCGAGAATCGACGCCGTAAGTGCCGCCGATGGTGTTTCAACCATTATTCCTACCGGCATATTGGAATTATATTTTATTCCGTCCTCATCGAGGTCTTCCATAACGTCCCGCAATATCATCTTCGCCTGCCTAAGTTCGTGCAGACTGCTTATCAGCGGAAACATTATTCTGACATCGCCGTGAACCGAAGCACGCAAAATCGCCCGCAATTGAGTCTTGAACAGTACAATATTCTGCAGACAGAACCTTATCGAACGAAGCCCCAGAAATGGGTTGGGCTCACGCACAAACCGCCGGCTTTGTGTAAATTTGTCCGCCCCCAAATCCATTGTTCTTATCACTATCGGCATATTACCAAAAACTCTGATAACTTCGCTGTACGCCCTGTACTGGTCTTCTTCCGTCGGTTCGGTTTCACTGTAAAGATATAAAAACTCGGTACGGTAAAGGCCTATTCCCTGCCCGCCTTTGTCTATTACCATTTCCGCCTCGTGCGGAAACTCGATATTCCCGTAAAGTTCTACTTTAACTCCGTCACGGGTAACCGCGTCAAGGTCCCGCAGAGCATCAAGTTCTCTTTCGAGTCTTTCGAATTCGATCGCATGCTGCTGGTACTCTTTAATGGTCGGCTCATCCGGCTCGATTATAACCACGCCGCGATTGCCGTCTATTATCACCATCGCGGCAGGGGCGATATTTCTTGTAACATCTTCAAGACCAACCACCGCCGGAATACCCAGAGAACGGGCAACAATAGCCGTATGGCTTGTTCTGCCGCCGGCATCGGTCGCAAATCCTTTTATGAATTTCCTGTCGAAACCCGCTGTTTGTGTCGGACTCAGTTCATGAGCCACTACAACTACTTCATGGCTTATATGCCCTACATCCTCACGCTTCCTGCCGAGCAGATGTCTCAACAATCGCTTCTCAATATCGTAAATATCCGTTGCGCGTTCGCTGATATACTTGTCCTGTACGCTTGCGAAATGATTGGCTATATCGCGAAGTGTCGTCGAAACCGCGTACTCCGCCGTCAAAAGTTCGTTATAAACAAGGTCGGTAATTTTCTTCCTGAGGTTCTTGTCTTTCAGGAAACGCAGGTGAACTGCAAATATATCTTTTATCTTCCCTTCTGCTATATTCTCGCCGGAGTCTACTTTTTCAAGTTCAGCAACGGCCTTCTTGAACGCATCCCTGACTCGTTTAACCTCTATAACTTTTACTGACGGCAGTATCGACCGTCTTGGTATGCGATAGTCTTCGGAATCGATAACAAGCGACCTGGCAATTGCGATACCTGGTGAGACAGCGATTCCTTTTTTTATTTCCATCTCAAATTTCTACTCATTTATCATCTTCGTTTTTACCCTGCCAGGCAGGCTCATCAAAAAGTTTGTTTTCCACAAGGTCCTTCAGCGTCTCTAATGCCTTTTGAGAATCCGCACCTTCCGCTGTTATCGTCAGTTTCGTCCCTGCCGCTGCCGCAAGCATCGCCATATGCATTATGCTTTTGCCGTCTACTTCTATATCGCCGTTACCCACTTTGATACTACTTGCAAATTTGCTCGCCGTATCGACAAACTGCATTGCAGGCCGCATATGCAGACCGTTGGCGTTCTTTATTTCTACTTCTATCTTACTGACTGTATCTGCCAACACTTACTCTCCTGTGTATTCAGTAGGAATCCCTTTAAAATATTCCGGCCAGACTACCACGATGGATTCTGGCCTGCTTCGGTCAGCAGTTCCTTTATCTGGTCCACTGTCTCGGATTGTTTGAGAAACTTCCTGAAATTATCGTTCTGAAGCTGTCCGAATATCGCTTCCATCGCCTGAAGGTGCTGGTCGCCTTCGGTCGGACTAATCAGCAAAATCACGGTATAAACCGGCTGCTTGTCCAAAGCGGAAAAATCGATGCCTGTTGCGCTTATCCCGATTGCCGCAACAGCTTTTTTCACAGCTTTGTGCTTAATATGCGGGACGGCCACGCCCTTGCCTATGCCGGTACTGGCCTCATTTTCTCTTTTGATAACAGCCTTTGCAATTTCAGCCGTATTGTTCTTGCCGATTTTGCCAGCTTTATCGAGAATATCGACAAGTTCTCTTATCACATCGTCTCTTTTCACCGCTTTAAGCCGTGGTATTATAGCCTTGGCATAAATAACATCAGCTATCTTCATATTTACTCCTGTTTTTTACTTCGCCGCCTGTATGTTTATTGTCACGTTCTTTTTGTTTTTGTTTGGTAAGTTGTCGTTCAACTTTCTCTACCGCTTGATCTATGCATACATACACATCATGGTCTGTGTGTTTGCCGATAAATACGCGATTGTGTTTTGCCCTTACGATTATTTCCGCGATGTTTGATGTCCCGTTCTTGCTGCCCTCGATGATTACCTCCACATCGAGCACGCTGTTGTAAAATCGGGGAAATGCGGAGACTTTCTCTTCTATCCTTGCCTTGATATCTTCCGTCATCTCCATATGTTTGCCGACTATTCTAATATCCAAATCAATATCTCCTTAACAAATATCTATTCTTTCTCTGACTTTAAAGGTTTAGACTCTTTTGCATAAGATTCGAAAATCGTAGGACTGATAACGCCGCCGCTTATGGTAAATCGCAACGCCTCTTCCACTGACATATTCAGTTCTATGACCTCTTCTTTGGGAACTATAATAACATACCCTGTAAATGGTGTTGGCGAAGTCGGAATAAGTAACGTAAGAAAATCTTTCTGCTGACTTTCGGTAATCTTACTAAGGCCTGTTCCCGTTACCATCGCTATCGACCACGAGCCCTTACGAGGATATTCTACCGCCACGACTCTGCTGAATGCCAGTTTCTCTTTGGAAAGGAAAAAATCGGTAACCTGTTTGATATGAGGATATACCATTCGAATGAAAGGTATTTTCGTAAACATCTTCTCGAATATGTGCCACAGAGTCTTGCCAATAAAACTGGCCAGAAAGGCCCCGACAAAAATCACGCCGATAAACGCTATTAGAAAGCCCGCAATTTGACCCGGACCGAAAACCCAGAATTTTTCTGCTTCTTCGATCCTTGCCGCCCGTTTCACTTCTGCATCATTTATCTTCTCATCCAGCAGGTACTGGTCATCGCCGGCGGCAGGATAGTTATTTTTTACATAAACCAATAAATCATCCTGACTTACATACGGATAATAAGGTGTGCTGTATGATAGAACCCTCACCAGGCCCCTGTTAATATGGGTGCTTACATTTTGTTGGATAAATAGGTAAAGTTGAACAAAAATCCAGACCGTCAAAATAGTCGGCAGAAGTGTCGCCAAACCCCTTAAAAAGTAGGTTTTAAAATTATGCAACGCCTGCATGTCCCCTGACTTACAATCCTTTTATTATTTTTTATTCGGCTTACGTTAAGCCGTTAACTTTAAAACGCCCTGAAAACAGACAAAAAACTACGTCAAATCTATATGCTACTGTACTTTACAGACCTTTACCCGTCAACAAAAAACTAATGCTTAATCTATTGTAAGGCAATGGATTAATTAAGGTTTTGGAGGTGTATGCAGGCCTGTCCCGAAGGCGTCTTCCAACGCTTCTTTGAGTACTTCCGAAACTGTCGGATGCGCGAACGAA
>JAHJUV010000111.1 GCA_018828825.1 Planctomycetota bacterium
CAGCTATCGAACTGTCCGTCAACGGTCAAATACATTACCGCCCCGCCATAATAGCCGCGTTTATTTTTCTCAAGCTGGCGGATTATTTTCATGGCTTCAATTTTCGGCGCACCTGTGAGCGTACCCATATTCATCGTCGCAAGATATGCGCTTAGGGCGTCAAGCTCATCGGCGAGGGTTCCTTTTACATTACTTACGAGGTGCATTACAGATTCGTATTTTTCGACTATCAGCAGTTCGTCAACTATTCGCGAGCCTTTTTGTGTAACCCTCGCGATATCGTTTCTTGCCAAATCGACAAGCATCATATGCTCGGCAAGTTCCTTGCGGTCAAGTTTCAATTCCGCTTCATATCTGAAATCTGTGTCAGGGTCGATTTTGCCGTTTATTTTTCCGCGAGGTTTTGTACCGGCGATGGGTCTTATTTCGACCTTACGATTTTTTGTTCCGCTTACCCGCAGATTAAGCTCCGGGCTTGCGCCTGCCAGAACGGTATTGGGCGTATTGATGTAAAACATATAAGGCGATGGGTTGAGCTGGCGAAGCCTTTTGTAAACATCAAGAGGCTCGTCTGGGCAGGGTTCGGTAATCGTTCTGCTCAGGACTACCTGGAATATATCGCCATCAGTAATATGCTTTTTGGCGGTCTGCACCATTTTTTCATATTCGCCCTGCTGTGTATCGGTATCAGCTTTCGGCAGAGAGCCGGTATATTTTTTCGGCTGGGGTGTTTCGGTTTTCAGCGTCTTGAAATAATAATCGAAGCAGTTTTCGGCGTCTGTCATAATTTCATTCTTGTCGTCATCTGTTACAATGGCATTGACAATTACAAAAGCATCGCCGGTTTTGTGGTCCATCAGGAAAATATTGTCCGCGAAATAAAGCTCATAATCAGGAACATCGAGCTGGACATTTTCATTCTTCGGCAGTTTTTCAAACTGGTCTATAAAGTCATAACTTAACGCGCCGAGCAGGCCGCAGGTTACGCGGAATGGTTTTCCTGAAAGCTCGAAAGCGAAATTAACCGCCCTGATTACATCCATCTGATTTACAGCTTTGAGGCGGGATTGTTCGTCGATGATATCGTGGCTGAGATTGAGCCGGCCGGTGATACGGTCATTTTCAAATTTTATCTCTTTGCAGAAATCAAATCTGCTTCGCCCGGCAGTCGCGAAATATTTTATCATTCTTTTACCGGTGGGGCTCAGAGCGACAATTTGGAAATCGGCGCCACTGCCGGAAACATAGAGCGCCGGATTTGCCGTACCGAAAGTCAGCTCGCCCTGGTCTCCCTCGGCAAGGTGGTCCCTGGATTCGAGCAGGCAGCAGTGCTGTTTTCTGCCGTAGTCGCTTAACCTGGCAAAAAAGTCGACCGGTTCGGATACGTCAATCTGCCTGACAAGCGGGATAATCTGGCCTGCTTTAGCATCACTGATTTTCTGTTCTAACTCTGTCATATTTCTTCTCACACATTAAAGCCTATAATATACATCCCGCACCTTCTTTCCATTCAATTTTATTTTGTATTAAATTAACAAATTCATTTGTAAAACGCACCCTAAAAATGAATATTAGAAGGTGCGGGATACATAAAAAAATGGCCTGTCGCTACCGACAGGCCGTGAAAGTTTTTAATATATTTTTCTAAATGTAAACCAGGCTCACAACCCGTCAGCTATTTGACAGGCCGCCACCAACTAAAACGATAATTAATGCGATTTTGAGCCATAATCAGTGAAATAATACCAAAAAAGCGATTCTTTGTCAACCCCGCACCTTCTAAATATTTAGATAATTTAAAATAACCCCTATTATTTCGATAAAATCTTTGTTTTTATTCTAAAATTAAACAAGTCGAATTAGAGAAGGTGCGGGGTCAAGTGAATAATTTCGTAGTTTTTGAATGCTTGCGGAATAAGCGGTTTTTGCTTATATTGTTGGCAAATTATCCATTCTTCGCCCTGATTTTATCGGGGCTATGAAAGACAGGCTCGTGCTACGTAGCGTACTACGCAGAGTAGTATCGGAAATTGTTAAAAAGCTTTAAAATGGTTAAAATAGAGACTGCTGCGAAAAAGGAAGGAAAAATAGATGAGTATATTGAAGTATGACCCGAATTTACCATATAAGGTTGCTGATATATCGCTTGCCGAGTGGGGCAGAAAAGAAATGAACCTTGCCCAAAATGAGATGCCGGGCCTGATGGCAATCCGGGCAAAATACGGCAGTCAAAAGCCGTTAAAAGGTCTTAAAATTACCGGCTCTCTGCATATGACAATTCAGACGGCAATGTTAATTGAAACGCTTGTCGAACTGGGCGCGAAAGTCAGATGGGCATCCTGTAATATATTCAGTACGCAGGACCATGCAGCGGCGGCAATCGCAAAGGAAAAACTTGCCGCGGTTTTCGCCTGGAAGGGAGAAAGCCTTGAGGAATACTGGTGGTGCACCGAGCAGGCGCTTTTATGGCCTGGTGGCGGCGGACCGGATTTGCTCGTAGATGACGGCGGAGACGCGACGCTTATCGTTCATCAAGGCGTCAAAGTCGAAAAAGACCCTTCACTGCTGAATGAAAAGTGCGACAATCACGAAATGCAGGTAATTATGAATCGCTTAAAAGCCAGTATGAGCGAAAATCCGCAAAGATGGACAAAAATCGCAAAGGCAATCAAGGGCGTATCGGAAGAGACAACGACAGGTGTCGGAAGACTCTACCAGATGCAAAAGGATGGTTCTCTGCTGTTCCCCGCGGTCAATGTCAATGACTCGGTTACCAAGTCAAAATTCGATAATCTTTACGGCTGCCGGGAATCGCTTGCCGATGGTATCAAAAGAGCGACGGATATTATGGTTGCGGGCAAATGCGTTATCGTTTGCGGCTACGGCGATGTCGGCAAGGGCTGTGCCCAGTCGATGCGGGGTTTCGGCGCAAGGGTTATCATTACCGAAATTGACCCAATATGTGCTTTGCAGGCGGCAATGGAAGGTTATGAAGTTAAAACGCTTGAAGAAGTTGTCGAAGAAGGTGATATATTCGTAACCGCAACAGGCTGCTGCGATGTTATCCGCGGCGAACATATTGAAAAAATGAAAAATGAGGCGATTGTCTGTAATATCGGTCATTTCGACCACGAAATACAGATGAGCTATCTTGAAAAAAATCCGAAATTCAAAAAGGAAACCATCAAGCCACAGGTGGACAAGTGGACCCTTGCATCAGGAAAGTCAATAATCATCCTGGCTGAGGGCAGATTGGTGAACCTGGGCTGTGCGACTGGACATCCGAGTTTTGTGATGAGCAACAGCTTTACGAATCAGTGCCTTGCGCAGATTATGCTTGCCGAAGGCGGGCTTGAGAAAAAAGTCTATACGCTGCCGAAAAAACTCGACGAGGAAGTTGCAAGGCTTCATCTTGGCAGGCTGAGCGCATCTCTTACAGTTCTTACACCAGAGCAGGCAAAATATCTCAACGTTCCAATTGAGGGCCCGTATAAACCAGAACATTATAGATACTGATATGTGGGAACATTTTTCGCACCAGGCCGATATTGGCATTAAGGCCTCAGCAGGCACTTTGCCGGAAGTGTTTGAACAGGCGGCTGTTGCTCTTACTGCAATTGTTACAGAGCCGGGGAATGTAGAGCAAACAGAATCTGTACAAATCGAATGCTCGGCCGAGAATAACGAACTTTTGCTTGTCGATTGGCTCAATTCGATTATATATGAGATGGCTGTAAGAAAAATGCTCTTCAGCAAGTTCGAGGTATCAATCGAAAATTTAAAACTTTCTGCCAAAATATGGGGCGAAAAGATTAATCAGGAAAAACATTTACCTGCTGTGGAACCCAAGGCTGTAACTTATAATCAGTTAAGCGTAAAAAACGAAAATGGCAAATGGACCGTTCAATGCGTAATTGATGTGTAATTGATGTGTAATGGCAAAGCCTCAGTTAAAACGAGTTTCCGAGTATCGCTGGCTGATTGAGCCTTTCGGCAGGATGCGCGTGCCGGGCGTGATTTTCGCCGACAATATCCTGATAAACGATATGGACGAAAAGACCCTGACACAGATTTGCAACGTCGCTGCGCTGCCGGGAATAGTAAAGGCGTCGTTCGCAATGCCGGACGCGCACATGGGTTACGGATTTCCGATAGGCGGCGTGGCGGCATTCGACCCGGAAAATGGTGGGGTAATCTCCGGCGGAGGTGTTGGATTCGATATCGCCTGCGGAGTAAGGACATTTCATACCGGCCTGAGCGAAGCAGACATAATCAGCGTAAAGGAAAAACTTGCCGAGTCTCTTTTTCGCGATATTCCCGCAGGCGTCGGCAGTACGGGCAATATCACTTTGAGCACTGCTCAGCTCGACAATATGCTCGCTGGCGGTGCGGCCTGGGCGGTTGAAAAAGGGTTCGGCACAAAAGAGGATTTAGACTTTATCGAAGAAGGCGGCTGTACAAAAGGCGCGGTACCGGCGAAAGTTTCGGCCCATGCAAAAAAACGTCAGCAGGAGCAAATGGGCACGCTCGGAAGCGGCAATCATTATCTTGAAGTTCAAAAGGTTGTTGATATTTACGATACACAGATTGCCGAAGGCTTCGGACTGAAAAAAGGCGATTGTCTTGTAAGCGTCCACTGCGGCTCTCGCGGCCTGGGCCATCAAATCGGCACCGATTATCTCAAGCAAATGGCCTCACAGGCGGCACAATATGGCATCGACCTGCCAGACAGGGAGCTTGCCTCTGTGCCTGTAAATAGTCCATTGGGGCAGGATTATCTGGGTGCGATGCGGTCGGGAATAAATTGCGCCCTTGCCAACAGACAGATTCTAACCGAGCTTGTCAGGCGTGTTTTCGCGAAGATTTTCCCAAAGGCACAATTAACAATGCTTTACGATGTGAGCCATAACACAGCAAAAATGGAAGAACATAAAGTCGATGGCAAAACTAAACAATTACTAATCCATCGCAAAGGAGCGACGCGAGCGTTCGGGCCGGGAAGCGCTGATTTGCCGCCGCGATACAAAGCATTCGGCCAGCCTGTTTTAATCGGCGGCACGATGGGAACGGCTTCTTATATCCTTGCCGGAACAGGCGAAAGTGAGGCCCTTGCGTTCAGTTCGGCCTGCCACGGCGCGGGCCGATGTATGAGCAGGACCGCTGCCACGAAAAAATGGCAGGGAAGCCAGATTGTAAGGGAACTTGCCGAAAGAAGGATAATTATCAAATCAAGGTCAATGCGGGGCCTCGCTGAGGAGGCCCCTGACGCGTATAAAAATGTAAGCGCCGTGGTCGAGGCGACTGCAAACGCCGGCCTGGCAAAAAAGGTCGCAAAGTTATTGCCCATGATTTGCGTCAAGGGCTGATTCGTCCGCAGACAAGGCCTTTTCGGTTTTTCGCTGGAGAATGCCGCGAATAATTCCAGCTATGCCAATCGCAGTAATCGCCAAGGCAACAGCTAATAACTTACAAACGGATACCCCAGTATCCTCATCGGAAAACTTATTAAAAAATAGAACAACAAACACCAACTCTAAACCAATAAACAGGAACGCAATTCCTGCGGTCAGACTTTTTATCCAGTCTGCTCCTTTTTTCACGACAGGCCTTAGCTCTGATAACGGAGTGCCTTTTTCAATTGCCGCAAGAATCTGCTGATGCTCAAGGCGTTTTTTATTAAGAAAATACCATGTCAGCATTACAATGAAAACAATAGCTACGATAAACGGTAAGGCACCAATTATAAAAGGCCAGGCGCCTATTTCGACCTTGTCACCGCCGGCCTCAGTTATTGTTAAAGCTAAAATTTGAGGTAACATATAAATTCCTTTCCTTAAAAGTTATCTTAATTTTTATCAAAACTACAGATATAAAAATCAGAAGTACATATGGTATAGCTACGAACGCAAAAGGTGCAAACTCTACCGCGGCCATCTGGCCGCTTGAACTACCGACCGTCAGAGATAGAATTTGAATAAACATATTAACCACCTTTTTTCTTTTAGGATTATTTTATCTTTATCGAGCCATTGTGCGTTTTTAAGCACAGTTTGTCTCTACCGTCGCCAATAGTGCCCTTTAGCCTTTCCTCGCTTTTCTCGGTTACGGTGACGGGTAAATCGACACGGATTGAACCGCTATGCGCTGAAAGATCTATTGCTGCAGAGAAATTTTCAGGTGCTGTAAAGCTGATGCTGCCATTATGGGTTTTACCGCTGATATCGCATGGTGTCGAGGACTGTGCGGTGCAAGTTATGTCCGCATCGCCGTTATGAGTTTCAAATTTTAGATCTGCAAGCGTACCGGTGTACTTAATCTTGCCATTATGGGTTAATAAATCGGCTCCGCCTGCCGCACCGGCAACAGTAATCTTACCATTATGAGTGTTTGCCTTTATTGTGCCAATAATGTTACTTGAGTTAATCTTGCCGTTATGGGTTTTGAGAGATAAATTCATACCCGCAGGTAAATTCGCGTCCAGACTTACACTAACGTTGGCAAAGCCTGAAACACTCGGTTTCTCAATCCTGACATTTATACTGTTTCCTTCCGGTACCAGCTCGATTTTTACCTGCTCAGCGATTTTTTGGGCTGCCTCTTCAGTATCAGCTTTGGCAACAATTGTGGCGGTCAGATTGCAGATTGTGGTTTGAGAACCTTCTACTTTTATGTTGCCGTTATGAGTTTCGGCCTTAAAAGATTCTGCCTGGGCGGCCGGGATTGTCAAATTTACCTCTTTTGTGTACTTTTCATTAGCCATAGATATACAGCCGGATGTGAAAATAATGGCCGACATAACAAAAACGACAAAAACATTCCTGTTCATTGCTAATCCTTTCATAATATGGATTTATTTAATTTTTAATAATTATTGTTGCGGTTTTACTGATTAGTCGCAAGACTTATTATAAAGGTTTCAAAAAAGTGAAACTTTTTGTCTTTTCCGGCGACTAACCTAGCAAAGGAGTCCTTTTTTGGCAGATGAAACCGGACAAAACAAAAAGGAGAGTTTAATACATCGGCTGCAAAGCGGCGAGAGCGCGGCGTTTGCCGATTTTATCGCCAGATACCAGCAGCAGGTTTTTTTGTGCTGCCGGACACTGGGACTCAATACCGCCGAGACGGAAGATGTGGCAAGCGAGACGTTTATGGCAGTATATCAGGGAATTGGAAAATATACCGGAAGGGCAAAATTAAGCACCTGGCTTTGGAAAATAGCGTATAACAAAGCAATAAGTTTCCTTCGGCAAAAAATTCGCCGGCAAAAATTACAGGAAAAGCTTCAAAAAAAATATAAAGAAGAAACGTCCGATGTGACTTGGGGCGGAAACGAAGAAATTGTATGGGATGTGGTAAAAAAACTGCCGCAAGACCAGGCAATGGTAATAGTTCTATATTATAGACAGGAAAAAAGCGTTAAAGAGATTGCGAGTATTATGAAAAAAGGTCAAAATACCATTAAGGTCAATCTGTTCAGGGGCAGGGAAAAACTTAAAGAGCTTCTGGGCAATAAAATTGAAAGGCTTAAGTAAGATGGCAAGTAGCGAACAAATATTCGATGAAATATTGAAGAAAAGTTTAAAGAAACATCGGGAGCCGATTCGGGACGACTTCGCCAGAGAGCTTCTTGCCAAAATCCAGATGGCCGAACAGCAAAATGCCCTCAGAAAAGTCGTTTTGCAGGAACGAGTTTCACTGGCAGCGTTTATATTACTGCCATTGGCGGCAATAGCTGTGATGTTCGTATTTCCAGATATGGTAACCGGACTGGGCCGATTGCTGGCAGAACTGCCTCCACTAATTATTCAGGCTCTTATAACCTTAGCGAAACAATGGCAACTATTGGCTTACTACGCCCTGGCTTTGTCGGCTTGTTTATATGCGGCCTATGAGGTGCTTAGGCCGGAAAATTAGTGAATCTTTTCCGGTGCAACTATATCTTCGTAGCTTTGCCGTTTGCGGATAACCTTGAAGCTTTTGCCATCAACAAGCACCTCTGCCGGTAGTGGTCTTGCGTTATAATTGCCGGCCATCGTGAAGCCATAAGCGCCCGCCGTGAAAATCGAAATCAAATCGCCTCGTTTTACAGGCGGAATAGCCCTGTCCCTTGCAAAAAAGTCTGCACTTTCGCAAATCGGCCCGACAATATCGACAAACTCAAGCCCTTTGATGTCGAGCTTATCGGTTCTTTTTAGGTGGGTAAATTTTTCTTCCACCTTTGCGGGCCAGATAAAATGAAAAGCATCGTAAAGGCAGGGTCGGATTAAATCATTCATACCCGCATCGACTATGACAAATTTTTTGCTGCCGCCCTGCTTGAGATATAAAACTTTCGTAAGCAAAATTCCGGCATTGGCGACAATGCTTTTGCCTGGCTCAAGTATAAGTTTCAGATTTTTATCTTTCAGCAACGGCACAATCCCATCGGCGTAATCGGCGGCTGTCGGTACCGTATCTGTCTGATAGTCGGCGCCATATCCGCCGCCTAAATCGAGGGCTTCGATTTTAAAGCCTTTGCCGCGAAGCTTTTCTATAAACGGCAGGATTTTTTCAACCGCCTCGCAATACGGGTCGATGGTTTTCCCGCCTGAGCCGAGATGAACGTGGATCGCACACAGGTTTACATAATCATTTTTGCTGTACTGGTCGAAAACTTTTTCCGCACGCTCAATATCGACGCCGAATTTGGTTTCCTTTGTGCCGGTTGTAATATGTTTATGGGTTTTTGGGTCAACATCGGGATTGACTCTCAGGGCGGCCTTTGTTTTTATGCCGGCCTGTTTGGCAAGTGCGATGAGATTTTCAAACTCAGCTTCTGATTCAATATTAAAATAGCCTATCTGTGCTTTAAGGGCGGCTGTAATTTCCTGGTCTGTTTTGCCGGCCCCTGCGTAAACAATTTTTTTCATATCCGCCCCGGCCTGCTGTGCGCGGTAAAGCTCTCCGCCGCTGACAATATCGAAGCCGCTGCCGGAATCGGCGAGCATTTTCAGGATGTTTATATTGCCGCAGGCCTTGATTGAATAGCAGATTGTCGTGTCGAGTTTGGCGAAGGCCTTTTTGATTTTCTCAAAGTGGTCGAGTATCGTCGCCTTGCTGTAAATATAGACCGGCGTTCCGACCGACTCTGCTATTTTCTCGATATCAACGTCTTCAGCGAACAATCTGCCGTTTTTGTAATTGAAGAAATCCATATTTTTGCCTTTTTATAATTTTTAAACGTCCCGCTCCATTACTGTCGCGGCTCTGTTAGCCAATTGAACCAGCCGTTCATACCTTGAGTAGTTTTAGCCGATATTTCGAAAATTTTCAAATCTTTATTTAGTTTTCTCGCGTCCCGTTTTACCTTTTTTACGTCAAAATCCAGATGTTTGACAAGGTCGATTTTGTTTATCAGCAGAACATCGGCCTGCGCAAAGGAGTTAGGATACTTTCTGCATTTGTCGTCGCCCTCGGCGGTGGAAAGCACAACGGCCCGTATCTCTTCGCCGAGGTCGAAATCCGAAGGACAAACGAGATTGCCCACGTTTTCTATTACGATAATATCGAGGCTGTCGGTATCGAGTTTGTGCAGGGTATTGGTAATTTGTTCCGCTGTCAGATGGCAGGAGCCTTTTGTCTCAATCTGAACAGCTTTAACACCTGTCGCAAGGATTCTTTCGGCGTCGAGTTTGGTATAAAGGTCCCCTTCGATTATGGCCATATTGATTTTATTCTTTACCGCCTTGGCGGTTTTTTCGAGTATGGTCGTCTTGCCGCTTCCGGGCGAGGATATCATATTTATGCACAGGATATTATTCTTTTTGAAAAATTTCCGGTTTGCCGCGGCAAAGTCTTCATTTTTCGCCAGAATTTTTTTGTTTACCTTTATTTTCATCCCGCACCTTCTTTTAATTAAATTTTTTTAAATCTGTCTTAATCATATAGCTTCTCGATTCTTAAAAAACACGCATAATTCACTTAAATACTTAGAAGGTGCGGGATTCATCATTTTTCCTCAAATTCTATTTCTTCGAGCAATAATGGTGCATCGTCGCCGATTGAAAAGTCGCTTTTGCCG